>DASRHH010000001.1:0-15682 GCA_035650635.1 Dehalococcoidia bacterium
GCCGAGGAAGCCGCCGCCCCAGACCCAATGCGCCACCGGGTCATAGACCAGCGTCGCCCAGAGGAGCATGAACACCAGGAAGGTGCTGAACTTGGCGCGTTCCGCGAAGGCGCCCGTGATCAGGGCCGGCGTGATAATAGCGAACATGGCCTGGAAGATCATGAACGCCTCATGCGGGACGGTCGGCGCATAGACGTCGGACGGTGCGATGCCCACGTCCTTCAGCCCGAAGTAGTCCAGGCCGCCGATGATGCCCCAATGGTCCGGGCCGAACGCCATGGAATAGCCGATGATTACCCACTCCACGCCGACCAGGCCCACCACGATGAAGCTCTGCATGATGGTGCCCAGGACGTTCTTGCTACGGGTAAAGCCTCCGTAAAAGAAGCCGAGGCCGGGGGTCATCAGCAAGACCAGAGCCGATGCCGCCAGCACCCAGGCAGTATCGCCGCTATTGATCTCAGGCATGAGTGCACTCCTTCTCCGTTTTTGTTTGAGACTAATTTAGCGGCGGCACCATGTCCGAATGTTACAGATAGATTACGGAAAGATTACTTTCGCGTTAACGCGGAGTTTCCGGAGCGTTCGCGATCTTAGCCGAGGAAACGGTAGCCGACGTTGCGCACCGTCTCGATATAGGTATGGTGCGCGTCCTCAATCTTGGAACGCAGGCGCCGGATGTGGACGTCGACCGTACGGGCGCCGCCGTAGTAGTCATAGCCCCAGACCTGGTTGAGCAACGCGTCGCGGCTGAAGACGCGGTCCGCATTGGAGGCCAGGAAACGCAGTAGCTCATATTCTTTGAAGGTCAGCTCAACCTGGCGTCCGGCGACGAACACCTTGTAGTTCGCGACGTCGATCGCCAGGTCACCGGAGCGCAGCGCCTCCTCAGAGTCAGTGGCGATATTGCGGGAGAGCGCCTGGCGCAGCCGCGCCAGCAGCTCCTCCGCCGTCGCGGTGCGCAGGAGGAAATCGGCCAGGCCGGGCACCGGCTGGAAATCGCCCAGCTGCTGCGGCGAAAGTAGCGCCAGCAGCGCCGGCGCGAAGTCCGCCGCGAAGCCAGCGGCCGTGGCC
The DNA here is from genome assembly GCA_035650635.1 of Dehalococcoidia bacterium. GTDB lineage: Bacteria > Chloroflexota > Dehalococcoidia > SM23-28-2 > DASRHH01 > DASRHH01. The sequence goes on from DASRHH010000001.1 coordinate 1,075, forward strand.
TTCAAGTCGAACTCCTCCGGCAGCGACGGCAGGTCCAGGATGACCGCCGCCGGGGCGGTCGCCTGCGGGTCCTGCTCGCCGATCACGGCATCAAGCGTGCCATGCGACGCCTCGAAGCCGCGTTCCTCCAGGTAGGAGAGGAACGGCGCCAGGGTCTCGTCTTCCTGCGCGACGAAGATAATCAGCTGCAAAGTATCTTTACCCTTGGTTCCGGAATGACCGATGAGAACACATTATAGACGCACTGGCCGCTTATGTTGCGAGCCCCCAGGCGATGCTAAGATGGCGGCAAGATGCCGCCGGCACTCCCCCAGCAACGCAAGCCCGCCTGGCTTAACGTCCGCTTCCCCGGCAGCAGCAACTACCTGGAGCTGAAGCGCATCGTGCGGGAGGGCGGCCTGCACACCGTCTGCGAAGAGGCCCGTTGCCCCAATATCGGCGAGTGCTGGGACGCCGGCACCGCCACTTTTATGATCCTGGGCGATACCTGCACCCGCGCTTGCGCCTTCTGCGCCGTGACCAGCGGCCACCCGGGCGCCCTTGACACGGGCGAACCGCTGCGGGTCGCGCTGGCGGTACGACGCCTGCAGCTGGCACATGCCGTCATCACCTCCGTCAACCGCGACGACCAGCCTGACGGCGGCGCCGCCATCTTCGCCGAGACGATCCGCCAGGTGCGCAGGCTTTCGCCCGCAACCAGCATCGAGGTCTTGATCCCGGACTTCGAAGGCAACTGGGACGCGCTGGCCACCGTCATGGCCGCCGGCCCCGATCTCCTCAACCACAACACAGAGACGGTGCCCCGCCTCTATGCGCGTGTGCGGCCGAAGGCGCGCTATGAGCGCTCTCTGGAGCTGCTGCGACGCGCCCGCGCGCTGCGACCGGACACGCCGACGAAGAGCGGACTCATGCTGGGCCTGGGCGAGACGCGGGACGAGCTGCTAGAGGTGTTCGCTGACCTGGTGGCGAACGGCGTTGCGATATTGACGCTGGGCCAGTACCTGCAGCCCACGCGGCACCACCTGCCGGTGCAGCGCTACTACCACCCGGACGAATTCAGCGAGCTAGCGGATGCCGCTCGCTCGTTAGGGTTCCGGCACGTCGAGGCGGGGCCGCTGGTGCGCAGCTCCTACCACGCCGAGCGGCAGCTGGTCAGCCTTCGCGAAGGCTAAATAGCGGCTTTGATCGTCCCCAGGTGCTCCTGAAGGTGCCCCAGGTAGACGTCGCGCGCCATCTCTTCGGCGGTCATGATGCGGCCAAAGAACGGCACCTGGGCGCTGCGCTTCATCTCCTCGTCTGCGAGGCTGCGTAGCGCTGATAGAGTGGCGTTGGCGTTCTTGTCGAGCTCTGCCAGGGTGTCGGCCTTGCTAACGCCCGCGAAGTCGCGGGCGTGGTCAGCGTTCATTTGATTGAGGCCGTCGAAGGTGAAGGGCGGGAACGGCTGGTTGTTGACGATCAACTGCACGAATCCCAGCGTTGGCACCATGCCGATGGCCACATGATGCGCTGTCGCGCAAACATTCCAGCCCTCTCCGGTTTGGGCGCCGGTCCACTTGGAGTCCGAACACGAATTGACGGCGTTCTTGATCTCGCTGATGGCTGACTGGGCTTCGTTGGCGATGCCCTCAGAAATCTGACCCATGACTTTCCTCCTTGTTGACGTGGTTGCTTATTATACGAACTTTGTATCGGAAAGGGGCTAGGGAGGCTATTCTTCTTTGATGTCGACGCTATTGATCTTGTCGCCGGCCGGCGCGTTCGGGTTGCGGCTGGGGTCGCGGGGCGTCAACTTGTCGGCCACATCCATGCCCTCGACGACCTCGCCGAAGACAGTGTACTGGTTATCGAGGTTTGGCACGCGGGCGTAGGTTATGTAAAACTGGCTGCCGGCGCTGTTGGGGTCGTTGGTGCGAGCGGCGCCGACCGTGCCGCGGTCATAAGGAACGTTGGAGAACTCGGCCGGAATGGTGTAGCCCGGGCCGCCGGCGCCGCTGCCCGTCGGGTCGCCGCCCTGGGCGACGAAGCCGGGCAAAACGCGATGAAAGGTCACGCCATCGAAGTAGCCCTCTCGCGCCAGGAAGACGAAGCTGTTGACGTGGAGCGGCGCCAGATCGGCTCGCAGCTTGATCACGATGCCGCCCTTGTCAGTGTTGAGCGTGGCGGTGTAGGTCTTGGTCGGGTCGATGGTCATTGCTGGCATAGCGTCGTATTTCTTCTGCACCCTGGACCTCCTTGGCGGCTACTGCTCTTTGATCTCGATGGTAATGATCCTATCACCGGCCGGCGCGTTGGGCGTCCGCGTGGTATCGCGAGGCGTCAGCTTGTCGACGACATCCATGCCCTGGATGACCTCGCCAAAGACCGTGTACAGTCCGTCCAGGCTGGCCGTCGTTTGCGTCCGCGCGTAGGTGATAAAGAACTGGCTGCCAGCACTATCGACGGCTTGGGTGCGAGCAGCTCCGACAATTCCGCGATCGAAGGGCACGCTGCTGAACTCGGCCTTCAGTGTATAGCCCGGCCCGCCCGATCCGGTGCCTGTAGGGTCGCCGGCCTGCGCCACAAAGCCGGGAATCACGCGATGGAAGGTGACGCCGTTATAAAAGCCCTCGCGCGAGAGAAAGACAAAGCTGTTGACCTGGTTGGGCGCCAGGTCCGGTCGCAAGCGGATGACGATATCGCCCTTGGCGGTCTTAATCGTGGCGAGGTAAGTCTTCGCGGGGTTGATCGTCATCGCCGGCGGCACGCTGTACTGCTTCGCCGTCGTGGTCGGGGTTGGCGTGGAGGTCGGCGGCAGCTGGGCCGCCGGCTTCTCGCCACCGCCGCTGCAGGCGAGCGCTAACGCCGCAACGAGGATCGAGAGGGCGCCGAGGAGCGAGAGACGTGGTGCGGACACGACTCGAATTATCGCGGAGCTAGCGCCTTACGTCACGAACAAGGGGCCGAGTGCCTTTGCCCCTGCGAGCCACGCCCGTAGAATATCGGAGGGGCCACCGTAGCTCAGTGGTAGAGCAGCGGTTTCGTAAACCGCAGGTCGAGAGTTCGAATCTCTCCGGTGGCTCCAGTCTTTGTACCGTTGCCGACAGAACCCAGGTGCCAGAAGCTCGTCGGCTTCTGGGTGTGTGCCAGAATAGACGAGCCGATTACTCGGCGCGGCGGTTGGTGACCCCGTTATCGGGGGCGTTCGGCATGAACATCGTGTCGATGCAGGTGCCGTTGGTGACCGGCGAGAGCTCCTTCGCTGCCAGGAAGAGGTAAGCGCCGGCCTGGTCGCTCGGCTCCTGCAGGATTCCCGGTGGCACATGCGCGAAGTTGGACTCTTTGCCCAGGCCCAGCGTTGAGATACCACGCAGGTCAGTGTAGACGCCGCCGGGGGCCACTCCATTGACCTGGATGTTGGGCCGCAGCTCAAGCGCCAGCTGGCGGATCATCCCCACCACGGCGTGCTTGGAGGCCGTGTAGATCACGCCGCCCCCGCCGGGGTTGAAGCCGGCCTGGGACGCGGTGAAGACCATGCGGCCCTGTGTCTTCTCCAGCTCCGGGATCGCCGCCTTGGCACCCAGGATGTAGCCGACGACGTTAACCGCGAACAGCTCCTCGCAGGCCTGCGTCAGTGCGTTTTTATCGATATCGACGATCTTCTGGAAGCCATCGAAAACGCCGGCGTTGCCGACGAAGACGTCGAGCTTGCCAAACGCCTTCACGGTCTCAGCGACGGCCCTTTCGTTGTCGGCCATCTCACGCACGTCACCAACAACTGGCAGCAAGACCTCGCCGAACTGCTTCTTCAGCTCCTCGGCTCGTTCTGGCACGCGCTCCAACACCGCCATGCGCGCGCCTTCGCTGATGAACTTCTCGACGACTGCCCGGCCGATGCCGGATCCGCCGCCCGTCAGTAGAACAGTCTTGTTATCCAGCAGTCCCATCTCTGAGCCTTCTTTCTATCACTTGGGCTTGATGCTCGCTGCATTGTAGTCGGAGGAAGTCTGCGCTGTTAAGAGCAGGCGTTGGCCAAGCCGCCTGACGCCTGGCTGCCAGCCTGCAATCGTCCCGGGAGGCAAGACTGGCTCTGGCGTCCGCCGCCGCGATAAACTTGGACGACGAGGGAATGGGTCTCATCATATGCGGCGAAAACTGACCGCCGTCCTGGAGCGAACGCTCTTGCTGACAGCGATGAGCGTTATTACCTGGGCCGCGGAATGGCGGTTGGCGCGGCGCAAGAGGCCGCCGGACTAGCCTCCTCTAGCGATCAGGGTTGGGGCGCCGGCTAACGTCCAACAGGAGACGGGCCGCCAGCAAACTCCCCAGGCCTCCCAGGGCAGCCGGTATCCAGCGCGGCACTTTATCAGCGTTGACGGTCATTGTCGTCCCCAGGATCGCCCCCAGCAGCCCGAGGCCGACCGAGAGTCTACGGCTGCCGTCGTTGATCGCTCCTTCCAGGCGCTCCATGCCACGGAAGTTCACCTGCAATCCGCCGCCCGGACGCACACCCATCAAGCTCTCGAACGATTCCATCAAGCGCACCGCCCGCGCCTGGGCTTTGCGGCCCTCGTAGAAGAGCTTGCGCGGGTCAAGGACGCCCGCCAGCTGTCCGACTGTGCTGCGAAGGAGGAAGGATTCCGCAACAGAGAACGGATCCAGTGTCGGGTCAAGCTCGGAGGCTACCATTTGCATCTGGGCGAAGGCCTTGCCCGCTAGCATCAGACTGGCCGGCACTCGAACGTTGTTGTTGACCGAGATCTGCGTCACCTCTTGCAGCATCGGGCCGAGCTGAATCTCCTGGAGCGAGAGGTCGCGGTACTTGAGGATCAACCGGTCCAGGTCGGCTCTGAACGAAACCATCGCCCCTTCGTCAAAGCTAGTGCTGCCGCCGGCGAGGGTCAGCACCACGTCTGCGAGGAACGGCGCGTCCTTCTGCGAGAACGCCAACAGCAGCAGCAGGATAGACTCCCTTGTCTTGTCGTCGATCTCGCCCACCATGCCGAGGTCCAGGAGGTATATCTTGTCGTTCCACCACTTCATGTTGCCGGGATGGGGATCGGCATGGAAGAAGCCCTCAATCAGGACCTGGCGGTAATAAGACTCCAGTAGCTGTCGGGCGGCCTCTTCCCGGGCCGTCCCTGGGGGAGCCTCGGACACAGGCGATCCCTGGACTTCTTCCATCACCAGCAGGCGGCTCGTGGAATAGTCCTCGTAGACCCTGGGGACGTCTAACCGCGGGAAGCTCGAAAGCACCTCCCTCATGCGATTGATGTTCGCAGCTTCGGTCCGGAAATCCAGTTCTTTGCGCAGCGATGAGGAAAGGTGCTCAACCATAGCCGGCACGTCAAAGACGCGCCGGAAGGCCGGCCGCTCGCTGGCCTTGGCCGCGAACATCTCCAAGAGCGCGACGTCCTGGAGGATATCTTCCTCAGCTGTGGGGCGTTGGACTTTGACGACCACCCTCTCGCCGGTTTCCAACGTGGCGCGGTGTACCTGGGCGATCGTCCCGGCGGCCAGCGGCTGCGGGTCGATGCTGGCGAAGACGTCCTCCCAGGGCACCCGCAGCTCGCGCTCCATCGCCGCGACAACCTCGGCCTCCGTCAATGGAGTCACCCGCTCCTGCAGCGACTTGAGCTCTTCAATGAAGGCCGGCGGCAAGAGGTCGGGCCGGGTCGACAGAATCTGTCCCAGCTTGGCGAAGGTGGGGCCCAGCTCATCCAGGGCCTCGCGAAAGCGTCGCGCCCTGGATGAAGTATCCTCTTCGCTCGCGGGCTTGCCCTGGGACATCAGCTCCCGCGCGCCGGCCCGCACCAGCACGCGACCGATCCGCCAGGCCCGGGCCAGTAGCTTGCCTTCTTGCTGCTCCCCGGCCGCGCCAGGCGCGGCAGTCCTGTAGCCAGATGCCGCCTGCTCGCGGGAGGCGCTGTTGTAGATGATGACGGTGCAGCGCGCGTTGTGCGAGACGCGGTTAGGAATATTGCCGAGCAGGAACTGCCTGCGGCCACCCATGCCCACGTTTCCCACGACGACGACATCCACCTCCTCCTTATCGACAGCCTCCAGGATAGCCGCCGCGGGATCATCGTCGATCGCTACGTGAGCGTGGCCCCGCGATGCCGCCAGAGACTGCGCGAAAGCCGCCAGCGTAACTTCAGCCTGGTCCCGCATCTCTTCGAGCGCCGCCGCCTCAGCGTCTCCTTCGGGCGGAATCAGTACTTGTAGCACAATCAGGTCCGCCTGATGGGAGGCTGCCATGTCAGCCGCCCAGCGGACGGCGCGGTCAGCGGTCTCCGAGCGATCGGTTGCTACGAGAATTTTCTTGATAACGGCAGGATTATCTGTTGCCTGTGCCAAAGCGCCCTCCCATTGAACCCGTCTCCCGAAAATCTTAGCAGACTCAACTGAGCCCTCACCGTCAAGTCGCTGTAGACTGCAACATGCAGTAGGGGCAGCCAAGAAGATGCGCTATCCGGAGTTCCACTATCGCTGGCAGTGGCGGTTAAGCTCAACGCCGGACCAACTCTGGCCCATGGTCGCGGACACCAATCGATTCAATCGCGACACCGGCCTGCCCGCGGTATCTCCCATCGAGGAGGGGCCGCACGCTGGCGCGAATGCCCGCCGGCGCCTGCAGTTCCGTCGTTTTGGGCTGGCGGTCAAATGGGAGGAAGAGGCGTTCGAGTGGACCCGGCCCCAAAGGTTCGGAGTCAACCGCCGCTACCTTTCCGGGCCAGTTAACTCGCTGCGGGTCCTGGTGCAGTTAGAGCCGCAGACCAACGGCGGCACCCTCCTGACTTACGAAAGCTGGCTGCGGACACGGACGCTCCTTGGCGCCACCGTGCTGCCGATCCTGATGCGATTGAACCGGGGACGCTTTGGCGCCACCTTCCGCAAGTATGATGCGGCCGCCCGGCAGGGCGCCTCGCCGCAACAGCCGATAGCGAAAGCTAGCCTGGCACCAGGAGGTGAGGAGCGACTACAGCGACTGGCCGGCCACTTGCGGACGGCGGCCGCTGAACCAGAAGTCGCCTCCAAGCTGGTTGAGACGATCCGCAGCATCGATGACATCACGGCTGCCAGACTCCGGCCATACCAGCTGGCCGACGATTGGGGATTGCCGCGTCGGAAGGCACTGGAGGTATGCCTCCACGCCGCTCGCCTGGGGCTGCTGGACCTGAGCTGGGACGTTGTCTGCCCGCTCTGCCGCGGAGCCAAGCAGCGGGTCACGAGGTTAGTCGAAATGCAGGGGCAGGTGCACTGTGAGATCTGCAACATCGACATTTCCGCTAACTTTGAGCGCTCGGTGGAGATAACGTTCGCTGTCAGCGGCTCCATAAGGGCGGTGAAGCAGCAAGACTTTTGCGTGGCGGGGCCGGAAGTGACGCCGCACGTAACGATGCAGCAATTGCTGGCCCCGGCAGAGCAGCGAGAAATTAGCCTGCCGCTTGAGCCGGGTCGTTATCGAATCAGGACCCTCTCGCTGCCGGGCCAACGCCTCTTACAAGCTGCCCCGGGGGGCGATCCGGAGATCGCCGTGACGGCAGCTGAAGCAGGCTGGCCCCAGGATGAGGCCCTGATCTCGCTCATTCCCCGCATCCAGCTGGAGAACGCAACCGGCGAAGAACAGCTCTTCATCCTGGAACGAACGGCCTGGAGCGACCAGGCAACGATGGCCGCAGAAGTCCTCATGTTGCAGACCTTCCGCGATCTCTTCTCCACGGAACTCCTGAGAGCCGGCGAGAACATTGCGGTGGGGAGCGTCACCGTGATGTTCACTGACATGCGGGATTCGACCCGCCTTTACCAGCAGATCGGCGACGCTCCGGCCTTCGGCAGGGTCCTCAGCCATTTCGCCGTACTGCGAGATGCGGTGGTCGCAGAAGAGGGCTCGATTGTAAAGACCATCGGCGATGCGGTGATGGCGATCTTCAGCCGGCCGGCAGCGGCGTTGAACGCGGCCCTCAACGCCCAGGAGCAGCTGGCATCCGCTGCCATGGAGGAGCTGCCGATACAGGTGAAGATAGGAATTCACCATGGCCCCTGCATCGCGGTCACGCTGAACGAACGCCTGGACTACTTCGGGTCGGTCGTTAACATCGCTGCCCGCCTGGAGCGGCTCTCGCAAGGAGACGACGTCGTCGTCTCCAGCACCGTACGGGACGATCCGGAGGTAGCTAAACTGCTCGAAGCGTCGTACCCGGACCTCGAAGCCGCAGCCTTCGAAGCACAGCTGAAGGGATTCGACGATCGGGAGTTACTTTACCGAATACGCCGCGGCAGGGAATAAGTCAGAGCAGAGAAGGAGGGCGAGCCGTGAAGCAGGTCCTGGTGCCGGACGAAAAGGGCCGCTCGTTCGCGCGGGCGGTCCGGGTCGGGCAGTTTCTCTTCATGTCGGGCATGACCGGGCAATGGGACCTCGCTACCTGGGAGCGCGACTCGCGCTCGCTGGGCGATGTCGAGTACCAGACGCGGCGCATCTTCGAGTGGGCGCAGAAGGTCCTGGGCGAATGCGGCCTCGGCATGGGGGATGTCGTCAAGACGACGACCTTCATTCGCTCGATGCAAGACCTGCCGGCGATCGGCCGCGTCAAGCAGGAGTTCTTCCCCGATAACGACGTCACGGATAGCACGATAGCCGCCGCCGATTTCGTCGGCAGCGCCGACCTCGAGATCGAGTTCCTGGCCGTCTATCCGGACGGCCGATAACGAGGAGACGCGACGATAAGCGATGCTAACCGTCCTGGCGAGCTGCTGGGCCTGACCGGTCCCCGATCGTAATCGGCCACTCCGCGGAGCCGCCCATCTACACACCCAGGCTGCCGACCGCTACAACTGTGCCGTCGGAGCCTACACCCACCGCATCGCGCTGACGTCGGAGGGCGAAGGTGAGCTCTTCGATACCGTTAGCTTCATGGTCGGCGCCGGTTACATCCGCCTGGAAGAGGTGGCAGCGATTCCCACGCTGACGGGAGCAAGCAGCGAAGTTCGATCGCTAGAAGACTTCCAGAGGCAGTGTGAAATGGACGCGGAAATCCTGGCCGCTGGACTCGGCCCAGATAACGCCGCCCTGGCTCTCCACCAGCCGCTTGCACACCGTCAGACCCAGGCCCAGGCCGGAGGTGCCGTCGGGCGCGTTGGCCCGATAGAAGCGGTCGAAGATGCGGTTGATTTCGGAGGCTGGCACGCCCTGCCCCTGGTTGGTCACGGAGACACGGTACTCGTCCTTGCCCTCATTGGCAGCGATCTCGATGGTTATCGGGGTGCCGGCGGTGCCGTATTTGAGGCTGTTGTTCATCAGGTTGAGCAATATCTGCTCAACCGAGACGGAGTTGGCGCGGACCGGAATCTCGTCGGCGGGCGACTTGACGAGGAAGCGGACGCGATCCTGGTCACGACGCAACGCCTTGATGGCAGCTGCTGCTGCCTTGCTCATGAGCACGGGCTCCAGCGCCAACTGGCTGCCGTGCTCTGAGCGCGCCAGCGCCAGCAGGTTCTCCGTGATCTGGCGCAGCCGTTCGCTCTCCATCAGCAGGTCTTCCATGAGGACGCCGCGATCCTCGGGCTCCAGCGTATCGATGCGTTTCGCCATGATGTTGATGCCGCCGAAGAGGACCGTTAACGGCGTGCGCAGCTCGTGGGAGACCAGACCCAGGAACTCGTCCTTGGCCTTGCTAGCAACCACGGCCTGCTCATAAAGGCGCGCGTTATCGATGGCCCAGCCGGCGCGCCGTCCCAACTCCGCTACGGTCGAGAGGTCATCCTGCTCGTAGACGCGACGAGCCGAGATGAGCGTCAGCGCGCCGAAGACGCGCCCGCGAGCGGAGAGCGGGACTGAGAGCACAGAGGGTGTAACACCGACAGGTGCGCTGTGGCCGGCGCCAGCGCCGAACGAAGCCAGCACGTCCGCGCTGGCCTGCGCGTGCCGTTGGGGCGCGCCGGTGCGAATGACGGTGAGCGGGCCCAACGGCAGTCCGGCGGCCGTCGAAAAATCATGCTTCTCGGTGGCCGCCATGCGGGCACCGCGGCTGGCGACGGTCAGACCCTGGACGCTGCCATCCGGCCCCAGGACGTGGATGAGGCAGCGCTCGCCGAGGCGCGGCACCACCAGCTCACCCAATCGGGTGAGCGTGGTGTCGGGTTCTAGCGACGAGCCCAGGATGTCGCTGGCCTCCGCCAGGAGCGCCAGACGGTCGCGGCTCTGCTCGGCGCCGGAGCGCAGCTCGCCTTGCAACGTATACAGCTCGCCCACCGTCAGAGCGCTGGCCGCCAGGTTCGCCAGCGCGGTACAGACTCTCATTTCAGCTTCGCTGAACCAGTGCGGCTGGCGGTAATAGAAGACCAGCGTCCCGCTGTACTCCGAGTGGATCTTCAGCGGCAAAGCCAGTAGCGCGCGGATGCCCTCTTGGGCCAGGTAGGGACGCCGCACCTCGTAGTTCAGCGATTCCGCTTCCGTGTCATGGATGACCCGAACCTGGTCGACGAGTGGCTCGACGACCGTTGCGGCGGTCGTCTTGAACTCTTCGGAGAGGCCGGATGAGGCGGTGATACGATAGCCTTCGGGAAGGCGGCGCCAGACGGCATAAGCGTCAGCGCGGATGACCCGGCGCGCCACCGCAGCGACACGATCCGCTACGCGCTCGTGCGTCAACGATTGCACCAACTCCGCCGACGTATCGGCAAGCATCGCCAATCGCTGATTGCTGGCCCGGGACTCGACCACCGCCTGCGCCAACCGTGACGCCGATTCCGAGACCCGCTTCAGCATCTTGGTCTCGCGGGCGTAGAGTTGCTGCTGCGCCCGCAGCGCGTTCTTCCAGGTGATGGCGCCGGCGATTTCGTTGGCCAGCGTCTCGGCGTAGGTAACCTCCTGCTCGGTGAACTCGTGCACGTCGCCGTAGTAGACCATCAGCTGGCCGATGAGCCGGCCTCCGGAGACCAGCGGTATGAACGCCAGCGAGCGAATCCTCTCGGCCAGGATGGCCTCCTGTAAGGGAGCCAGCTCCTTTTCCTCCAGCACGTCCGGCACCAGCACGGGCTGCGGGTCCTGCACGTCCGCCGCCCAGGGGGTGTGACCGGTCGTGGCTTTGCGGTAGCGCGGCGAGAGGCCCTGCCAGGCCTTGAACCGCATGACGTTGCTATGGTCCATCAGCAGCAGCGACCCTTTTTGCGCCCCCAGGCTCGCGACAACAAGCTCCACGGCCAGACTGTAGAGGGCCTGCGGACGGCTCTCGCTGACGGCGGCGTGCGAAAAGCGGTGGATGCCGGACAGCAATTCCAGCTGCTTGCCTGTCTCAGCCTCGAACTTCTTCTTCTCCGATATGTCCTTGATGAAGGCGGCGAAGACGATCTTGTCACCGTGGGGGATGCGGGTGACGATCAGCTCGATCGGGAAGACGCTGCCATCGGGCCGGCGTGCCTCCAGCTCCAGGCGGCTATCGAGGATCGTCACGCGACCGGTTCGAATGTGCTCCACGAAGCCGGCGGCGGGGCGGGCCCGGAAGTGCACGGGCACTATGGTCTCAATGGGCCGGCCCACAAGGTCCTCTGGGTTACAGCGGAACATCGTCTCGGCGGCCGGATTGATATCGAGGATCGTGCCGGAGTCGTCGCCCATGACGATGGCATCAAGAGCGTACTGGAACAGCCGCTGCCGTATCGATTCGACAGTCTGCTGCTCCTCCAGCAGCTGCACCCGTTTAACGAACAGCCCCAGGTGGCTGCCCAGGGCGCCCATGGCCTCCAGCATGTCCGGGTTTGGCGCACGACTGCTGGAGCTATAAAACTCCATGACTCCGACAAGTTCGTGGCCGGAGAAGACCGGGAAGGCGAAGCCTGAGGCCAGGCCGTCGGCCGTGGCGAAGGGACCGCGCGGGAAGTTGACGTCAGTGCGAACGTCCTCTACCCAGGCGGGCTGTCCGCTGCCAAAGACGCGGCCCGGCAGGCCCTCACCCGGCTGGAAGCTGCGAGTCCCGCTGGCGCCGAGGAAGTTCGGATACTCTTCCGCCGGCCAGCATTCGGCCAGGCGCAGGACAGTCGGTTTCTGGGCGTCGGGCGCCCAGAAGAGGCCGACGTTCCAGTCCAGCTCCTGACAGATCAGCTGCAGGATTTGGCGCAAGCCAGCAGACGCCGACGTAGCATCGGCTGTGATCGACGCGATCCGCCCGGTCAGCCGGATATAGGTCAGCGCGTGAAAGGAGCGGGGGAAGCCTTCAGCTTCTGTGGTCGCCATTAGCAAGAATCATAAGCTTTCGCGGCAATCGACTGCCAACGGGCGTATCGTTTTGACGCGATTTGTTATGGAAATGTAACGGGAAGAAGGAGGCCCTCCCCAGGGGAAGGCCTCCAGTTGTTGCGCTGAATTCCGGCGCTTAGGCCCTGCTCATGTCCAGCCGCAGCGGGCCCTCTACCACCAGGTACTGCAAAGGTACGTTGCCGGTGTTGTGCGTCCCTTGTACCTCAACCGGGAGCGACCGCTGGCAAAAAGTTGCCAAATGATTGGCGAGCGCGAACGAAAAGCTCACTAAAGAACATCAGCATCTCGACTATTTTGTGGTATATAACTTTCGAAAGAACCGCGACCAAGGCAAGAGAAGGAAACGAATCCCCGGCTGCAGGACACCGGGGGAGGAGGTAGGCGATGAGCGCATTCTGGGTGGGGAAGCTGATCTACACACTGCAGCACAACCCCAAATTGTCGCAGCAGTTCCGGGAGGACCCGGATCCCGTTATGGAGCAGTTCCCGCTGACGGATGAGGAGAAAGACGCCCTGCGCCGCAAGGACGTGAAGTTCCTCTTCGAGCTAGGCGTTAATCCCTACATGATCGCCATCAGCACCCGTCACCTGGGCCTGAAGCAGGAGGAGGCCGTCACCATGATGGCCGGCGCCGGTGATCATCCCTTCCTGCCCAGCGTTTGGTTCCCGGAGCCGCCCGGCGGTGCAGGCGGCGAGTACCTGACCAAGACGGACGAGTACCTGATCAAGACGGAGAAGTCCCGCGCCTAGCGTCTAGGCAGCGCCAAGAGGAGGCCAGCAATGGGCGAAATAGTATGGGCAGGCGCGGCAGCGCACGCCCCGCAGATCACCGGCTCCCCGGAGATCGGTGGCGAGCAGGCCACCCGGTTCTACGCCGGCATGGAGGAGCTGCACAAGTCGTTTGTGGCGGCGCAACCGGATATCGTCATCGAAATCCTCAACGAGCACTTCGTCAACTTCTACCTGGACAACATGCCGGCGATCTGTGTCGGTGTCAGCGACTCGCACTTCGGGCCCGTCGGCGCTCGCTTTCTGCGACTGGAGGAGCACGTTTTCCCCGGCAATGCGGAGCTGGCGAAGTCGCTCGTGCGCGAGTCTCACAACTCCGGCTTTGAGGTTTCCTTTTCGGAGGACCTCGCGTTCGACTCGGGAGCCATCGTACCGCTGCACTTCATCACGCCGAACTGGGACGTGCCGGTGGTACCGGTGCTGATCAACAACATCGCCGAGCCGATGCCGCTGCCCTGGCGTATCTACGGGCTGGGCAAGGTCATCCAGAAGGTCGTGGCGTCCCGCCCCAAGGGCGAGCGCATCGCCATCCTGGGCACCGGCGGGATCTCCCACTGGGTCGGGACGCCGCAGATGGGCATGATCAACGTCGACTTCGACGAGAAGTTCCTCGACCTCATCGAGAAGGGCGAGAACAAGGCGATCTCAGACTGGACGCCGGAGGAGATCGGTAAGGGCGGTAACGGCGCCCACGAGATCCGCAACTGGATCGGCGTCATGGGCTGCCTGCCCAACCCGGAGTCGCGCGGCAAGGTCGCTGCTTACGAGCCGATTGTCTCGTGGGTCACCGGCTGCGCCGCCGTCACCTGGGACGTCTGACCGGCGCCGGTTGGCGTTATCCTGAGCAACGCGAAGGGTCTCGAGATTCTTCGCTGCGCTCAGAATGACAGCGTGGACGAAGAAGAGGGGGTCCACCCATGGGTGAACCCCCTCTAACTTTCCCTCTAGCGGGCGCTATTCCAGCTTCGCCTCCAGCTCCGCGCCTGCCTCCTGCTCCAGCGGCTGTACCGCCGCCGTGAGCACGTAGCCGCCCAGGTCCATCTCCTGCGCCTTCTTGAAGACTGCATAGGCATTGGCGCCCATGCGGTGCGGGGAGTCCACAGCCTCAGCCAGCTCATTGCCCAGCATCAGGTCCTTGGCGATCATATCGACACCGCCTGCCTCCGGCGTACCGAAATTGCGGCTGAAGACGCCCCGGAAGAAGGCCTGGTAGAGACCGAAGTTGCCGGCGCTCACCGGCACGACGTTGTAGACGGTGGCCAGGTCCAGCCCCGCCTTCTTGGCCATGAGCATCGCCTCGAAAGCGGTCACCAGGTTGCAGTAACCCATGTACTGCGTGACCAGCTTGACGGCGCAGCCTGCGCCGACATCGCCCATGTAGAAGAGGTTCTTGCCCATCGCTTGCAGCACCGGCTGGTACTTGTCGAAGATGGCGCGATCGCCGCCGACCATGAACGTCAGCGTGCCGGCTTCAGCACCCATGCTGCCGCCGCTGATCGGCGAGTCCAGCAAATAGACGCCGGTCTTCTGGCACTCCGCCGCGATGCGGCGCACCAGCTCCGGAGAGTTGGTGGTCGTGTCGAAGAT
>DASRHH010000002.1:0-23448 GCA_035650635.1 Dehalococcoidia bacterium
CGTTTGCTGTCCCGCGAAAGCCAGAGAAGGTCGGGATCATTAGTCAGCGGAATGGCGTCGGGCTCCGGCGGGGTCAATACACTCATCTCCGGGAAGACCAGGAACTCCCGCGGGAGATTCGCCCCCGGTGCCATATAGTCGCCAGGTGGAATGTTCCAAAGGATGCCTGCGCCCCGGTACAAACCCACAACCCGATAGTCTCCGCCCAGCAAGGCCAACTGCGTCCAGGAGACGCCGCCGTCCTTGGAGCGGTAGAGCGCCGTCTGCTGGTCAGGATCGCCGTGGCCAAGGGAGTAACAGCCGCCAGGGATGCAGACGGAGATCAGGATGTCCGTGGCCTCCTGATTGGTGACGAGACCGGAGATATAGGCCAGCCGTGAGGTTATTCCCACCTTCTCCAGGGTGAAAAGCGTATCGATACGAACGCCGTCTCCAGCTCGGTAAACGCGCACGATGCCGGTATCCGGGCCGTCGCAGCCGGTGCAGCCGCTGGTCACAAACAGCACCAGGCCGTCCGGCATATCGACGTTCCCCGCGTGGGTGAGTTCCAGCGCCGAAACTTCTTCCGCTGTCGGCGCCGACGTAGCGGAGGGCGAGGCCAGCGCAGCTGGAGAGCCGGGCGCTGAGGGAATGGAAGTGGCGGTAGGCAGCTGGCCGGAACCGCCGCAGGCCGCAATGGCCAGCGAAAGAGCCGCTATCCCCAGGAGCGCCGCGAAGCCGCGCATTTCCTCCGTGTCCGGCAGCATGCCGCTGCGACAGTACAACGCGTAGAAGCTATAGAAAGGTGCGCAGAGCTGCTAGGCCTGTTCGAATTCGCGGCGGGCGGCGCTGAGGATCGAGGTGTCGGTCAAGAGGTCGACGGCAGTCATTGCCAGCGCGGTCGCGGAGTCGATGAGCCCCTGCTGGCCGGTCTCGCTGGCGGCGCACTCGCGGAACTCGTCGCTGTGGATCGGCACGTGTGGCGGCGCGATCGCTATCGTCGGATGAATGGCCGGAACCGCCTTGCTGACGTTACCCATGTCGGTTGAGCCCATGGAGCGGCTACTCTCCTGCGAGGTGATCTCACGGCCCAAGGCCTCGTAGTTGCGGCCGAACGTCTCCGCCAACGTTACGTTGGTGCGCATCGCGCGGTAGCGCGACTCCTCGCCCCAGCGGTGCTCCAGGCGGGCGCCGGTGGCCTGGGCGGCACCGCGGAAGCAGGCCAAGACCTTCTCCCGCACCACCTCCAGGTAGTCGTCGTCCTCGGCGCGCAGCAGCAGGCTGGCGGCCGTCAGGTGCGGGATGACGTTCACGGCCTGGCCGCCGTTAGTGATGATGCCGTGCACACGAGCGCTCTCGCGCAACTGCTGCCGCAGCAGGCCGATTCCCTGGAACGCCAGGACCATCGCATCGAGGGCGTTGATGCCCTCCTCAGGCTTGGCGGCGGCGTGCGAGGCTTTGCCGTGATAGCGCACGTCCAGCTCAATGCAAGCGAGCGAGTGGCTGATGATAGCGTTGCGGTTGCCCGGGTGCACCAGCATGGCACAATCGACGTCCTTGAAGGCGCCGCGATCGACCATATAGGCCTTGCCGCCGGCCGCTTCCTCCGCCGGCGTGCCGATGACGATGACGGTGCCGCCGGTCGATTCGACGATACTCTTGGCGGCGAGGCCGGCCGCAGTTGAGGCGGTGCCGATGATGTTGTGGCCGCAGGCGTGGCCCATGCCGGGCAGCGCATCATACTCCGCCAGGAAGGCAATGCGCGGCGAGCCACTGCCGAACTTCGCCCGGAAGGCGGTCGGCAGCTCGCAAATGCCGCGCTCTACCTGGAATCCGTTAGTCTCCAGGTAGTCGCTCAGCCAGGCAGAGGCCTGTTGCTCCTGGAAGGCGATCTCCGGGTTGGCGTGGATGCGCAGGCTCAGCTCCTGCAGCTCCTGTTGGCGGCGCTGCACCTCCCTCTGGACGGTCTGCTTGAGGGCCTGGGGATCGCTCTTGTCTGGCATAGTGGCTCCATAACAAGATAGCGGATCGGATTGCGCGTTGCCACGGTTTGACAGCCGCCTGTGTGGGGCCTATTTTCGCTGCACAGGGACCGCGGTTGGCCCCCGGCATTATTCTGTCCGTCCGCGGCCAGGAGGACCTCATGAGGCTCGGATACTTCACCCTCACCGATAACACGGCGGCCTACGAAGAGAAGCGCCGCGACCCCAACCAGTTCCTGCTGGAGGTGATGGAGGAGGCGCAGCTGGCAGATGAGTTGGGATTCAATTCTGTCTGGGTCCCGGAGCACCACTTCGGCCTCTTCGGCTGCCTGCCGGCGCCGACCGCCTTCCTCGCTAACCTGGCCGCCCGCACCCAGCACGTGAAGCTGGCCTGCGCCACCGTCCTCCTGCCCTGCAATCAGCCGCTGCGTGTCGCGGAGGAGTGGTCGATGCTGGACGTCCTGAGCAACGGCCGCGTCGTCTTCTCGGCCGGACGTGGCTACGACAAACGCGAGTACGACGCTTTCAACATCCCCTACGAGGAGAGCCGTGAGCGCTTTGACGAGGCGCTGCTGCTGATTCGCAAGGCGATGACGGAGGAAGAGTTCACCTTCAACGGCAAGTACTATCGCGTGCCAGAGCCGCTCACCATCGTGCCGCGCCCGTTGCAGAAGCCGTACCCGCCCTTCTACATCGCTTGCTTCAGCGAGCCGACGGTGAGGATGGCCGCCGAGGCCGGTTTCAACGCCATCTACGCGCCCTTCGCGGCGGCGCTGGTCTTCGGCAGCCTGCAGAACGCTGCCGAGCAGTTCAAGTCGATGGCCGCCGGGGCCGGCAATCCGGACGCCAGGGTCATGTGCTCCTATTTCTGCGCCCTCGCCGATAGCAAGGAGGAGGAGCAGCTCCACAGGGAGCGTCTCCTCTATTACTTGCAGAAATGCGTCACCGGCGCATTCCCAAAGGACCGCGCCAAGACGCCGCCCAACTACGCTTACCTCATCGACATCACGGAGCGCCTGATGTCGATGCACCCCCAGGACCTGGGAGAGCGCAGCATTATCACCGGCGATCCCGAGGCCTGCATCGAGCACCTCAAGCGGGTGGAGGCAGCAGGCATCGAAGAGGTCATCCTCTACTTCAACTTCGGGGCCTACAGCCACGTGGAGACGATGCGGATGATGGAGCGCTTCGCGAAGCAGGTGATGCCGCACTTCCAGGAAACAGGGGTCAAGGCGTAGGCAGCAGCCAAAGCTACGCATTCCTTGACCCTTTTGAGGCGACCCCGTATACTACGCTCTTGGCGTCGGCGGGCTCCGGCAGGTGTCCGCGCGACTGTGACCGGCGCAACGGTCCGGCCGAAGTGGCGCAACGGTAGCGCAAGCGATTTGTAATCGCTAGGTTGGGGGTTCGACTCCCCCCTTCGGCTCCACTTAAGAAGAAAAAGCTCTAAGATAGAGCGGGGTCAGTGCCTGGAAACGGCCCCGGCAACCGGAAATTGGCGGGGTGGGTGAGCGGTTAATACCACCGGGCTGTAAACTCGGCGCCTGGAAGGGCTACGCAGGTTCGAATCCTGCCCCCGCCACCATCGTCGAATTGGGAACGGCAGCGGCGGACCGGCAGGAACGGACAGAGCGCTGTCGAATCAGACGCCCACATAGCTCAGTTGGTAGAGCACGCCCTTGGTAAGGGCGAGGTCGCCGGTTCGAGTCCGGCTGTGGGCTCCAGATAAGAACAGAGGAGGAACACATGGCCAAGCAGAAGTTTGAGCGCACCAAGCCGCACCTTAACGTGGGCACCATCGGCCATATCGACCATGGTAAGACCACGCTGACTGCCGCCATCACCAAGGTGCTGGCCCTCAAGAAGCTCGCCGAGTACCGCGAGTTCGGCAGCATCGATAAGGCGCCGGAAGAGCGCGCCCGCGGCATCACCATCGCCATCGCGCATGTGGAATACGAGACCGATAAGCGGCATTACGCGCATATCGACTGCCCCGGCCATGCCGACTACATCAAGAACATGATCACCGGCGCCGCCCAGATGGACGGAGCCATCCTGGTGGTCGCCGCTAACGACGGCCCCATGCCCCAGACGCGCGAGCACGTCCTGCTGGCGCGCCAGGTGGAGGTGCCGGCCATGGTCGTATTCCTTAACAAGGTTGACATGATGGAAGACCCGGAGCTGCTGGACCTCATCGAGCTGGAGGTAAGGGAGCTGCTCAGCAAGTACGGCTTCCCCGGTGACGACGTACCGATCGTCCGCGGCAGCGCCCTCAAGGCCCTGGAGAGCACCAGCCAGGACCCGGACGCAGAGGAGTACAAGCCGATCTGGGAGCTGATGGACGCTGTCGATAGCTACATCCCGGAGCCTCAGCGCCCGTCTGACCTGCCGTTCCTGATGCCGGTAGAGGACGTTTTCGGCATCAAGGGACGCGGCACCGTGGTCACCGGCCGTATCGAGCGCGGAATCGTCAAGCCCAGCAATGAAATCGAGATCGTCGGCTTCACTGACACCCGCAAGACGGTGGTCACCGGAGTCGAGATGTTCCGCAAGATTCTGGATGAAGGCCGCCCCGGCGATAACGTCGGCTGCCTGCTGCGCGGCATTGAGCGCGAGGAGATTGAGCGCGGCCAGGTGCTGGCGGCGCCCGGCTCCATCACGCCGCACACTAAATTTGAGGGCGAGGTCTACGTCCTCTCCAAGGATGAGGGCGGCCGCCACACACCGTTCTTCCCTGGCTACCGGCCGCAGTTCTACATCCGCACCACAGACGTCACCGGCAGCGTCCAGCTCCCGGAAGGCGTCGAGATGGTGATGCCAGGCGACAACATCAAGATGACGGTGGAGCTGGTGGTGCCGGTGGCGCTGGAGGAAGGGCTTCGCTTTGCCATCCGCGAGGGCGGCCGCACCGTGGGCGCGGGCGTTCTCACCAAGATC
This sequence comes from Dehalococcoidia bacterium, assembly GCA_035650635.1. Taxonomy (GTDB): domain Bacteria; phylum Chloroflexota; class Dehalococcoidia; order SM23-28-2; family DASRHH01; genus DASRHH01. The sequence continues at coordinate 4,899 of DASRHH010000002.1, forward strand.
CTGGCGTAGGAGCACAGCCGTGGCCAAGAAGGAAGACCGCATGGTGGTGACGCTGGCCTGCACCGAGTGCCGGTCTCGCAACTACACCACCAGCAAGAACAAGCGCAACGACCCGGACCGCATGGAACTGCGAAAGTTCTGCCCGCGTTGCCGCACGCCGCAACTGCACCGGGAGAGCCGATAGGCTACAATAGACTCCGGCAGCAGGCCAGGCCCCGCCTCTACAAGCTCGGCCTGGCCCGCCGTTTTCACGCATTAGAGCTATGAGCAGGGCAGTCAAGCGCCAATCAGCAGCCAAGGCCCGCCGCAAGGGGCCGGCTCCGGCTGCCCCCAAGCTGGCGCCGGGCCGGCCGGCGGCCCGGGCAGGCGGACGCTTGGCAGGCGTCGCGGCCATGCGCCCTCGCTTCATGAACGACATCATCAGCGAGCTGCGCAAGGTCACCTGGCCCACACGTGAGGAGACGTTCCACCTGACGGTGGTCGTGCTGATCGTGACGCTAATGATGGGCGCCATACTCGGCGGCCTGGACGCCGGCTTCGGCTGGTTTGTCGATAAAGCTCTGCTGCACAGCAATCTTTTCGATAGGCTCTTTGGTACCGGTTAGCCAGATGCCCAGACGCAAGAAAGGCGAGATGACCCTGGAAGCCGAGGCGGCTGCACCGGAGACCGGCAGCAGCCAAACTTCCTCGCAACGCTTTCGCAGCCTCAGCGATGAGGAGATCTTCCAACCCGGCCGCGCCTGGTACGTTGTCCACACCTACTCCGGCTACGAGGACAAGGTCCGCACCAACCTGGAGCAGCGTATCCGCTCTATGGACGCCGGCGACCTGATTTATCGCGTCGTCGTGCCGTTCGTCGACGAGATCGAAATCCGCGACGGCCAGCGGCGCACGGTGCAGAAGAAGATCTTCCCCGGCTACGTCCTGGTGCAGATGATCGATCTCCCCGGCGACGACGATGAGTACGTCAGCGCCGAGCAGCGCGATCGTGCTAACCGCGCCTGGCAAGTGGTGCGCAACACCCCCGGGGTCACCGGCTTCGTCGGCTCCGGCACCCACCCGACGCCGCTGGACGAGCCTGAGGTTCGCTCCATCCTGCGCCAGATGCGCGCGGAGGAGCCGCGGGTCAAAGTTGGCTTCCAGGTGGGCCAGTCCGTGCGCATCATCGACGGGCCGTTCCAGGACTTCATCGGCATCGTCGACGAGATAAACGTGGAGAAGGGGAAGGTGCGTGTCCTCGTCTCCTTCTTCGGCAGAGAGACGCCCGTCGAGCTCGACTTCCTGCAGGTCGAGCGGCTCTAAGGCCTGAAAGCGATTTCAAGAAACGAGACATAGACTGGTGAACCATGGCTAAGAAAGTACGCGCGATCGTCAAGCTGCAGCTGCCGGCCGGCCAGGCCACGCCGGCGCCGCCGGTGGGCCCGGCCCTGGGTCAGCACGGCGCCAACATCATGGCGTTCTGCAAGGAGTACAACGAGAAGACTACCTCCCAGATGGGCAGCATCATCCCGGTGGAGATCACGATCTTTGAGGACCGCTCCTTCGCGTTCATCCTGAAGACGCCGCCGGCCTCCGACCTCATCAAGAAGGCGGCCGGCATCGAGAAAGGCTCGCCGACGCAGAAGCGCGAGAAGGTCGGCAGCCTGACCAGAGACCAGGTGCGCCAGATCGCCGAGACCAAGATGCGCGACCTCAACGCCAACGACATCGATGCAGCTATGCAGATGGTAGAGGGCACGGCCCGCAGCATGGGCGTGGAGATCGCTTAGGAGAACCGGCATGGCAAAACGCGGCAAGAAATACCAGGAAGCGGCCAAAAACATCGAGCCGGCGCGGGCTTACCCGCCGGACGATGCTATCAAGCTGGCCAAGGAAGCGGCCTTCGCCAAGTTCGACGAGACGGTGGAGCTGCACGTGCGCACCAACCTCGATCCGCGCCACGCTGACCAGCAGCTACGCAGCACCGTGGTGCTGCCCAACGGCCTGGGCAAGGGCATGCGCGTCCTTGTCTTCGCCGAGGGCGATGCCGCCCGCGCGGCGGAGCAGGGCGGCGCCGATATCGTCGGCGGGGAGGACCTGATCAAGCAGGTAGAGGAGGGCTTCCTGGATTTCGACGTGGCGCTGGCCACGCGCGACATCATGAGCAAGGCCAGCCGCCTGGGGCGTGTCCTGGGCCCACGTGGCCTCATGCCGAACCCGCGCACCAACACCGTGGTGGCGCCGGAGGACCTGGCCCGCGCCATCCGCGACGCCAAGCAGGGCCGCGTGGAGATTCGCCTCGACCGCACGGCGCTCATCCACACAGCCGTCGGCAAGGTCAGCCACTCTGAAGAGGCGCTGGGCGAAAACCTCTCGACGCTGATAGAAGCGATCGTCCGCGAACGGCCGGCGGGAGCCAAGGGTCAGTTCATCAAGGCGATGACTCTGACGACGACGATGGGCCCGGGCATCAAGCTGGACCTGCCGGCAACGCTTTCGCTTGGCTCAGACTCGGCGGTATAATAGCGTCCGCAACTGAGTAGCCGAACGCCGCAGAAAGTGGGTGTCGCCCTGGCGACTTAAGACCGCGAGGTGCCCACCGAGGCAAATCGGACAGAGACAGGCTCGCCAGACGGCCTATCGCGTCCCTTGCCCATGCGGCAAGGGATTTTTCGTATAAGGAAGTCAGCATGCCGAAACCGGAAAAGATAGCGACCGTCCAGGACCTAAAGGCCCGCCTGCAGCGGGCCACGCTCGCCATCGGCGCGCAGTACCGCGGCCTGCGTGTCGCCGAGATGACGGACCTGCGGCGCCGCCTGCGGGCCGCCGGCCTGGAGATCAAGGTTGTCAAGAACACCCTGCTGCGCCTGGCCGCCGAGGAGGCGGGCCGCCCGGAGGTCACCGGCGTCGTGGAAGGCCCGACCGCGCTGGTCCTTGGCTACGACGACCCGATAGCCTCCGCCAAGGCCGTCACTGACTACGCGGCCACCGCCCCGGCAGGCTTTCGCATCAACGCCGCCTTCATCGACGGCACCATCGCCAGCGGCGCCGACCTGAGAGATCTGGTCAGCCTGCCGCCCAAGCCGGTCATGCTGAGCATGATCATGGGCCAGCTGCAGTCGCCGCTGGCCAACACCGTTGGACTGCTACAGGCGCCCCTGCAGGAGTTCTCGATGCTGCTGCAATCGTTGGTGGGGGAGCTGCCCAGCCTTATCGAGGCGCGGGCGCGCCAGATGGAAAGCGCATAAGACACGAACACGAAAGAGGAGGACTGACATGGCAGAGCGTGTGGACCAGGTATTGGATCTGATCAAGGAAATGACGATCCTGGAGCTAAGGGACCTCAACAAGGCCCTGCAGGACGAGTTTGGGATCACGGCTGCCCCGGTCGCCGTGGCGGCACCGGCGGCTGCCGGCGCGCCGGCCGGCGGCGGTGCGGCTGCGCCAGCGGCCGTGGAAGAGGAGAAGACAGAATACAACGTCGTCCTCACTGACGTGGGCGCCAACAAGATCAACGTCATCAAGGCCGTCCGTGAGCTGACTTCGCTGGGCCTCAAGGAGGCGAAAGACCTGGTGGAGGCCGCGCCGACCAACGTCAAGGAAGGCATCAACAAGGCCGATGCCGACGAGGCCGCCGCGAAGCTCAAGGAAGCCGGCGCCACCGTCCAGCTGCAGTAAGGTCAGCCCCGATAATCCTCCGTAAGCTGTCCGCCGCCCGTAGCTAGGCGGCGGCCCTTACCGTTATACTGGCTGACCATGGAGTGCTACGCCTGTGACCGCGAGGCGATAGGCCGCTGCGAGCGCTGCGGCAACCCCTTCTGTGCGGAGCATGGTGAGGGAGAACTCTGCCAGGCGTGCCTCAACCCGGCCAACGTCCTCCCCAGCAGCAACACCTTCCGCGGCTCGCTGCTGGTGCTGCTACTGGGTAGCATCCTGGCGCTCTGGCTGCTGGTGCGGCCGCCCAATCTGCCGGGCGGCGCCGTCAGTAACCTGGCGCCGCTACCGACGCAGCAGATCGAGTTCACGCCGGTGCCCCGTTCCTCGCCGCTACCGACGCCGACACCGACCAACACGCCCGAGCCTTCGCCCACACCGCCGCCAACTCCGGAGATCCGGACGTACACCGTGAAGTCCGGCGATACCTTGCTCGGTATCGCGCAGGCCAACCTGCCCGCGGGCTGGAGCGTCGTCAATTACGCGCAGGAGATCGCGCGCATCAACGGCGTCAACTACAACCAGCCTGACCTCCACCCCGGCCAGGTGCTGACGCTGCCGTAGGCCCTGCATGGCCAAACAGCTCGCCGCCCGCTACTCCACCCTTATCCGCGACCTCCCCTCCAGCGAGCGCCCGCGCGAGCGCTTGCAGCAGGTGGGCGCGAGCAACCTTTCGACGATGGAGCTACTGGCGATCGTGTTGAGGGTGGGCTCCAGCCGTGAGAGCGCGCTGGCACAGGCCAACCGCATCATGGCGCGCTTCCAGGGCCTGCCCGGGCTGGCACGCGCCTCCTTCGCAGAGCTCTGCGCCGAGCACGGCGTGGGCGAGGCGAAGGCGGCGCAGATGCTGGCAGCCCTGGAGCTGGGCAAGCGGCTGTTGGCCGCCCAGCCGGAAGAGCGGCCGACGGTGACCTCGCCGCGGGACGTCGGGAACCTGCTTTCGGCGATGGCTCTGCTGGAGCAGGAGCACCTCCGGGTCATCATGCTCAACACCCGCAACCACGTCATGGCCGTCCGCGAAATCTACCACGGCAACGTCAACAGCGCTGTCGTCCGCATCGCGGAGGTGTTTCGCGACCCCATCCGTGACGCCTGCACCGCGATCATCCTGGTGCACAACCACCCGTCCGGCGACCCAACCCCCAGCCCGGACGACATTGCTCTCACCGCCCAGATCTACGAGGCCGGCAAGCTGCTCTCCATCGAGCTTTTGGACCACGTGATCATCGGTAATACTTACTTCTCGCTGAAAGAGCATCGCCTGGGTTTTCCCGCCTCCTGATGTCCGCCTGGCGCCTCATCGAGAGCGGCCCTTGCCCGGGTGCGGAGCAGATGGCGCTGGACGAGGCGCTACACTTCTGCTGCGAGCGGGGAGACGCGCCGACACTGCGCCTCTTCGCCTTCGAGCCGCGCGCCCTCACCCTGGGCCGCTTTCAAGCGGCGCGACGCGACATTGACCCGGCGGCCTGCGAGGGGCACAGCGTCGAGGTGGTGCGACGCCCCACCGGCGGTCGCGCCGTCCTGCACACGGCCGACCTCTGCTACGCGGTCATCGCGCCGACAGACGACCCCGAGATCGGCGGTTCCATTAACGATTCCTATTGCCGGCTGAGCGAGGCCCTGACGCGGGCGCTGGCCACGGTCGGCGCCCCGGCGGAATGCCTCGCAGCTCCAGCGGGGCCAGATTATGGCGCTCCAGCGGCCTGCTTCGCGCTCACGGCGGCCCACGAGCCGCAGTTGGGCGCCAGCAAGCTGGTCGGCAGCGCGCAGGTACGCAGCCAGACAGCGTTCCTGCAGCAGGGAAGCGTGCGCCTGGCCGCGGATAGCGACCTGGAAGCGAAGCTGTTAGGGCTATCCATATCCATGCCGGCCCTAAGCGACCTCCTGGGCCGCGCGATCAGCTACAAGGAGATGGCGGCCGCCATGCGAGATGCCTTCAGGGAGTGCTTCGCGATCGCTCTGGAGCCGGCCGAGCCGACGGCCCGCGAGCGCGAGCTGGCTGATCGACTGGCGCGCGAGAAATACACGGATGCCGCCTGGACCTGGCAGCGCTAGCCAGCGCTGTCCAGTTGCTGGCGGGCCTCCGCCTCCACCAGGCGGTAGACCTCCGCCAGCGGTAGGCCGGTCTGTTCGACCAGAACGCGGCAGGCCTCGTACTCCGGAGAGACCCAGGGCTCTTCGCCCGGCAGGCGCTTCACCTTGACGGCAGCCGGCCCCAGGCTGCTCTGGAAGTGCAGCTCTTCGCGCTCCGCCTGCCAGCGCTGCAACGGCCGCGAGCGCACCCCCAGGGTTGAGGTCTCGCGTAGCAGGAAAGTGACGGCGGCCTCCTCCAGCTCCTGCCCGCACATGACGGATAGGACAACTCCTGGGCGATTCTTCTTCATCTGCACCGGCGTCAGCCAGACATCGCTGGCGCCCAGGGCCAGCAGCCGCTCCTGGGCGTAGCCCAGCAGCTCCGGGGAGCTGTCGTCGATGTTGGTCTCCAGCAGCACCATGCCGGCCCCTGGCTCCACCCGCTCGCCCAGCCAGAGCCGCAGCACGTTGGGTCGGCCGGGCGTATCGCGAGAGCCGGCCCCGTAGCCGATCGCCTGCAGCCGCAGCTCAGGCCTCTCGAAGCGGGCGAGGGTCGTGATGAACGCGGCCGCGGTCGGCGTCAGCAGCTCGAACGGCGGCTCACCCGCTGACGGTCGTAGCGGCGCGCCGGCCTGCGTTAGCAGCTCCAGGGTAGCGGGAGCCGGCACCGGCAAGAATCCGTGCGGGCCCTGGGCCTGCCCGCTGCCGACCGCCAACGCCGAGCAGAAGAGCTCCTGGACGCCGAGCAGGCGTAGCCCGACGACCGCGCCGACCACGTCGACGATGGCATCGACGGCGCCGACGTCATGCAGCTGGACCTCCTCGATGGTGCAGCCGTGCACTTTGGCCTCGGCGGCGGTTAATCGCTTGAACACATCGGTGGCCCGTTCACCGTCCTCCGGCAGCAGCTGCGAGCCGCCGATGATGCGCAGGATGTCGGCCAAGCGCCGCTCCGGCTGGTCCTTCGCGACACTCACATCCACGTGCGTCGCCGTGATGCCGCCCCTCTGCACCCGGCTGACCTGCAGCTCGAATCCCGGCAGGCCCAGCCGCCTCAGCTCTCGGCGCAGGTCTGATTCGGCGAGGCCCGCGTCCAGCATCGCCGCCAGCAGCATGTCGCCGGCGGCTCCGGAAAAGCAGTCGAGGTAAGCGGCCCGCGCCATTCCTACTCGCGGCCGGCAGCGGCCAGACGGTTGATCATGCCGGCAAGATAGCCGGCGCCGAAGCCGTTATCGATGTTGACGACGGCGACCCCGGGGGCGCAGCTGTTGAGCATGGCCAGCAGCGGCGCCAGGCCTTTGAAGCTGGCGCCGTAGCCGACCGACGTCGGGACGGCGATCACCGGGGCTGCGACCAGGCCGGCGACAACGCTGGGCAGGGCGCCCTCCATGCCGGCGACCACGACCAGCGCGTTGGCGCGCTGGATGTCGGGCAGCTTATCGAGGAGGCGGTGCAAACCGGCGACGCCGACGTCGTAACGACGGTCGACCTGCGATCCGGTCATCTCGGCGGTGAGGGCAGCCTCCTCCGCGACCGCGATATCGGAGGTGCCGGCGCAGAGCACAGCCACGCCGGGCACCAGCGGCACGCCGCGGCGGTCGGCGGTGATGGCGCGCGCCTGCGGGTGGTAGACGGCATCCGGAATCACCGCCCGAACGGCTTCGAAGCACTCCGGGCCGACGCGAGTAACGAGGAGCTGTTGCGATTGTTCCAGCAGCCGCTCAGAGATGGCCGCAACCTGCTCCGGGGTCTTGCCCTCCCCCAGCACCACCTCCGGGAAGCCGGTGCGAATCGCACGATGGTGATCCAGTTCGGCGAAACCGAGGTTCTCATAGGGGAGGCCGCGCAGCCGCTCCAGCGCTGGCCCTACGTCCAGCGCGCCGGCCTGCACGGCCTCCAGCAGCTCGCGCAATCGTTCTTCGTTAATCGAGCATCTCCCCTTTTTCGGACAGGGCAGAATTGTAGCACCGGCGCTGAAGTTGCGTAAACAAACCGGCGCTGCCCATAATCGAAGGCGAATGGATGTCCGCCTCTACTGGCGCTCCAGCGGCCTAAGCCGCCGTGGTTGCCTCGCCGGCCTCGTGCCCTGGCTCCTGGGCCTGAACCTCTTCGCCGTCATGGCGATCCTGGCCCACTTTTACTCGTACTTCCCGGCTGATCTCTGGGTCAGCCATCGCATTCAGGACATGGGAGGCGTCTGGTACCGCGATTCGCTTAATGCGGCGGAGCGCATGTCAGATACGCCGTTGATCCTTGTGGTCTGGCTGGTGTTCTTCGGCGGCTTCATCTGGGCGCGGCTCTGGGGCGAGGCGTTCCTCTGGTTGGCCGCCATCGCCGCCCGGCCGGCGGAAGCGCTGATGAAGATCATTGTCGATAGGCCGCGGCCTTCGCCGGAGCTGGTGGCCGTACATGGCGCGCCAGCCGACGCCGCTTTCCCCAGCGGCCACGTCGTCGGCTCGTTCCTGATTTACGGACTGATCTTCTACTTCGCAGCAGTTCTCATCCCCAACCGCTGGTTGCGGCTGCTGGTACAAGCGGTCTGCCTCTACGTCATTACCTTTGACGCCATGGAACGGATCTGGGCCGGCCACCACTGGTTCAGCGATGTCTATAGCGGCATGCTGTTCGCCGCGCTCTACCTGGCGGAGCTGATCTGGCTTCATCGCCATGTCATCCGGCGCCAGGTCTTGGCCCCTTAGCGCCCGCAGTCGTAGTTTGTCGCTATCAGCAGCCCTATGCTAGACTGCGCGCCACACCATGAACTGGCTCGATATCGTCATAGTCTTGATCATAGGGTGGCTCACCTTCAGCGCCTTCAACGCCGGCCTCATTCGCGAGGTCGTAACCGTGGCTGCGGCATTGCTGGGGGTGATAATCGCCGGGCTCTATTACGATAACCTGGCCCAGGACGTGCTTGTCTTCGTCGGCAGCGACAAAGCCGCGCTGGTAGTCGCCTTTCTCATGCTTTTCGGCTCGGTTGTCCTCATGGGCCAGCTCGCCGCCATCATCCTCAAGCAGACGGCCTCGCTGCTGATGCTTGGCTGGGCGGATCACTTAGCCGGGGCGGCGTTCGGCTTCCTCAAAGGCTTCATCATCGTGGAAGCGCTGCTCATCCTCTTCGTCGCCTATCCTGAGTTCGGCCTGGACGATGCTATCGCAAATTCAGGCCTGGCCCGCGTTTTCCTGGACATTTTACCTGTGCTCTTGAACCTGTTGCCGGGCGAGTTCAAGGACGCAGTGGATGCCGTGCGCTTCTAGCGGGCTTTTGCGGCAGGAACGAATCTGATTGTTTCCCTAGATTGCGTTCTGCTAAGATTAGCAGGAAAAGGACACGATCTCGCAATGGGGCCAGCCGCAGAACCAGTCCTGGTATTGAACCAGAACTACGAACCGTTGAACGTATGCTCGGTGCGGCGCGCCCTGGTGATTATTGATCGCGGTAAGGCCGAGATCCTCGAGAACGGCCGCGGCGATATCCACAGCGCCACCCTGGTCTTCCCGATTCCCTCCGTAATTCGCCTCATGTACCTCATCCGACGGCCACGCCCGCAGGGCCGCCTTACCCGTCGCGATGTCTTCCTGCGTGACCACTACGCCTGCCAGTACTGCGGACGGCGCACCAAGGACCTGACGCTGGACCACGTCCTGCCGCGCCACCGCGGCGGCGCGCACACCTGGGAGAACGTGGTAGCGGCCTGCAAGGCCTGCAACCACCGCAAGGCCGGTCGCACGCCGCACGAGGCCAACATGCGGCTCACCCACGAGCCTTACAAGCCGGCAACCAGCTTCCACCGTACCTTCTACCACTTCTTGGAGGAGCAGGTGGAATGGCGCAAGTTCGTTCCGGACTGGCAGCCGGTTCTCGACTTCTAGTCGTGAGGGCTACGGAAGCAGCCGCTTGATCTCGCTCGTGTTCGAATAGTAGATCGTGCCGTCTGGCGCCTCAGCTATGTCGATGCGACAGTCCTGCCGCAGAACGCGATCGCCCTGGACGGAGCCGTCTGCCGCGAAGGTTAGCTGGCGCAGCAGGCCGGTGTTGAATTCGCAGGCCAAGAGGCTGCCCTCCGGAATATCCGCGTAGCGCGCCTGCGTGACGAACTCCAGGCCCGTTGGCGCGACTGTAGATCCTGCCTGCCAGGGTTGCATGCCCTCTCGCCGGAAGTTGTAGACAGCCTGGACTCCGTTGGCAGTGATACAGGTCTGGCCGGAGTAAGCCTGCGGCCAGCCGTAATCGTAGCCCGGCAGCACCAGGTTCAGCTCGTCGCAGCGGTCCGGGCCATTATCGGCGGCGTAGGCGCGGCCGCTGGCCGGCTGGAACGCGAAGTCGAAGCTGTTGCGCAGACCGTAAGCATAGATGCGCGGGTCGGCTCCGGACCGGCCGACGAACGGATTATCCGGCGGCGGCGAGCCATCCCGCTTGTCGACGCGCAGCAGCTTGCCGCGGACGCTGGACAGATCACCCGCGAGTTGATAATCGCCGCCGAAGTCGCCGATCGAGACGTAGAGATAGCCGTCCGACCCGAAGTGCAGATGGCCGCCAACATGCATAACAGAGGGCGGCGGCGTCTCCGGCAAATCGCCGAGCAGCACAGCCGGCTCGAGCCCGCGATCTCCCTCGGCCCGCAGCCTGGCGACGACCGGCCGCGCGACACCGGGGCTCAGCGGCTCCATGTAGTAGACGTAGACGTAAGGCTCGCGGTCGAAATCAGGGTCGAGCGCGATGCCCAGGAGGCCCCACTCGCCCTGATTCGCGACGTCGAAGTGAGCGAACGGCTGCGCCAGCAGCTGGCCCTGCGGAGTGACGATGCGGATATCGCCGGTCTTGAGCTCGGTGTAGAAGAGGCGCCCGTCCGGCGCGAAGGCCAGCGCCGAGGGGAAGACGGCGTTCGCCACGACAACCTCGGAACGCTCACGGGCGGCACCGCCGCTGCAAGCGGCGGCCATAAGCGCGGCCAAAAACAAGAGGCAGCCGGCGCCAGCCTTGCGCATGGTGCCTCCTTTGCTAGGTCCGGCGCCTACTGGACGGTAAAGGCGGCGTGCATCCCCAGTTCGTAGTGGCCAACAATGTTGCAGATGAAAACGTACTTGCCAGCCTTCAGGTTGAGCGTGCCGGCCCTGGTCAGGCCGGCGTTGAACTGATCGATCTCGCCGATAACCTCTCCGGCCTTCTCTTCGTCTACCTTGCCGTTCGTGGCTGGCAGCTTGTCTTCCGCCGTGTCAGTCTTGATGACGACAAGCTCGTGCAGCGTGGTGCCGCCGTTGCGGGCCGAAAGCGTGAGGTCGCCGGCTCTAGCACTGGAGCGCTCCGGCCGCACAAACCACTCGCCCATCTGTACGTTAAGCACTTCGGCGTTGGGGTTAACGGTCAACTCGGCCTGGGCGGTCCCGGTAGCGCTGGCCTCCGGGCTGCCGATGTGCTCCACTCCGCCATCGCCGCCACAGGCAAATGCGAGCGCTGAAACGCCGGCGAACAGTAACAGCGGTAACAGCTTCCGCAATCTCATTCCTTTACCCCTCTTTATATAATACAAAATCACTACAAATTCTGACGCGAATAATACCATAGAAACGCTTGACGTTTGTGTCAACACAATTCAAAATTAAGTCCACACTAATAACCACACTGCGTCCACGCTTAGAGGAGGGGCTGAGTTCGGTGCGAAGGCTGCTCGCGGCCGCCATCTTTGCGGCCCTGCTACTGCCGCTGGCTGCGGCCTGCAGCGGCGATAGCTCCAGCAGCCTCACGATCTATGCCGGACGCAGCTCCACGCTCGTCGATCCGATTCTCAAGCAATTCGCCAAGGAGACCGGCATCCACGTCCGCGTGCGCTACGGCGACAGCACAGAGCTAGCCTCCACGATCCTTGAGGAAGGCAAGAACTCCCCGGCAGACATCTTCTACGGCCAGGACGCCGGTTCTCTGGGCGCACTGCTCGCCGCCAACCGCCTGACGCCGCTGCCCGGTGACCTCCTGCAGCTGGTGCCGGAAGCCTATCGCTCACCACAAGGGCTCTGGGTCGGCATCTCCGGCCGCGCTCGCGTGGCCGCCTACAACACCGATAAGCTCTCGCCCTCGGACCTGCCGGCTTCCGTCCTCGGCTATAGCGACGCCCGCTGGAAGGGGCGCGTTGGCTATGTGCCGCCGTCGGATGGCTTCCCTGACTTCGTGACCGGACTGCGCCTCATCCTGGGCGAGGACGCAGCGCGCGCCTGGCTGCAGGCGTTCAAGGCCAACAACCCCAAGGCCTATCCCAACAACCTGGCCGCTTTGCAGGCTGTCGCGGATGGCGAGGTCGATGTCGCGCTGGTCAACCACTACTACCTGCTGCGCTCACTCCAGGAGCACGGCCAGGGGTTCAAGGCGCGCAACTACTACTTCAGCAGCGGCGACCCCGGCGGCCTGATCAACGTCGCCGGGGCCGGCATCCTCGATACCGCCGGCAACCGCGAATACGCTGAGCGCTTCCTGCGCTTCCTGCTCTCGGCGGAGGCGCAGCAGTACTTCGCCGAGAGCACCTTCGAGTACCCGCTGGCGGCCGGAGTCGCCGCTGACCCGCAGCTGCCGCCGCTTTCCCAGCTGCAGCCGCCGAAAATCGACCTGACACGCCTGTCCGACCTGCAGGGCTCGCTCAAGCTGATGCGGGAGGTCGGCCTGCTGCCGTGAGCGTGTTGGTTCTCGGCAGGGCCCGCGCCCGCCTGGCGGAGGCCCCGACGCTGACGATCCTGCTGGCCAGTCTGGTGGCGGCCGCGATGCTGCTGGCGCCGACTTATCTGATCGTGCGAGTGGCCGGCGAGGGCAGCAAGGCCTGGGACATCATAAGCGCTTCCAACACAACCGATGCCGTAATCCGCACCGCAATGCTGGCTCTGGCGGTCACGGGCGCCAGCATCGCCATCTCCGTGCCGCTGGCCTGGCTCACCACCCGCACAGACCTGCCGCTAAAACAGCTTTGGACGGTGCTCCTGGTATTGCCGCTGGTCGTGCCGTCATACGTCGGTGCCTTCATCCTGGTGTCAGCGCTGGGCCCGCGCGGGACGCTACAGGACTGGCTATCGCCGTTCGGGGTCGAGCGGCTGCCCGAAGTCTACGGCTTCAGCGGTGCCTGGCTGGCCCTGACGATCTTCAGCTATCCCTACGTCTTCTTGCCGCTGCGGGCGGCCTTCCAGGGCCTGGATCCGGCGCTGGAGGAGGCCGCCCGCGGGCTGGGCAAGAGCGGCATCGAGACCTTTCGCCGCGTCATTCTGCCCCAGCTGCGGCCGGCCATGATGGGCGGCGGCCTGCTGATCGCGCTCTATACCCTCAGCGACTTCGGCGCCGTCTCCATCCTGCGCTTCGATTCCCTGACCCGCATCGTCTACCTGCAGTACACTACGGCCTTCGACCGCAGCGCCGCGGCCGCTCTGGGACTGGTGCTGGTGATGATGGCGCTGATGTTGGTGCTGATAGAGGGCGTGACCCGCGGGGCCGGCCGCTATTACAGCCAGAGCCAGCGTCGCCAGCCAGCGACGGTCAGGCTGGGTCACTGGCGCTGGCCAGCGCTGCTCCTCTGCCTGCTGGTCGTCGGGATCGGCGTGGCCATGCCGGTCTCCGTGGTCACCTTCTGGCTGGTACGCGGGCTGCAGGCAGGCGAATCGATCGGGTTCGTGCAGGAGGCAGCCTTCAACTCCGCCTACGCCTCGGGCCTGGCGGCACTGGTCGCCGTTGCGGCCGCCTTGCCGGTTGTCTACCTGGCCGTCCGCCATCCCAGTCCTGCCAGCTCACTGCTAGAGAAGGCGACCTACGCCGGCTTCGCGCTGCCCGCAATCACGGTGGCTCTGGCACTGGTCTTCTTCGCCTCCAACTACGCCCCGACGGTCTACCAGACGCTGGGGCTGCTGGTCTTCGCCTATGTTGTTCGCTTCCTGCCGCAGGCCATCTCGGCCTGCCGCAGCTCGCTGGTGCAGATCAACCCGCGCACAGAGGAGGCGGCGCGTTCGCTGGGCCACGGGCCCTCCCGCGTCTTCCTGCGCATCACGGCGCCACAGATGCTGCCTGGCCTTTCAGCCGGAGCCGTCATGGTATTCTTAACCGCGATGAAAGAGTTGCCGGCGACGCTGCTCCTTAGCCCGATAGGCTTCCATACGCTGGCCACCGAGATCTGGGCCTCGACAAGCGAGGCATTCTTCGCGCGGGCCGCGCTGCCGGCGCTGGTCCTGCTGGCGCTATCGGGCGTGCCGACGGCGCTGATGGTGCTGCGGGAGCCTGCCGCCCATGAGTGAGCCCTTCCTGCGGGTGCAGGGCCTGAGCAAGCACTTCGACCGCATTGCCGCCGTCGCCGGCGTCAACCTGGAGCTGAACAAAGGACGCTTGCTGGCGCTGGTCGGACCGAGCGGCTGCGGCAAGACGACGTTGCTGCGACTGATCTCCGGCTTCGTCCGGCCAGACGACGGCAGCATCGTCCTTGGCGGCCGCACGCTGGTCAGCCCGACGGCCTTCGTGCCACCGGACAAGCGCCACGTGGGCATGGTCTTCCAGGACTACGCGCTCTTCCCGCACCTCTCCGTGAAGGCGAACATCGCGTTCGGCCTGCGAGAGCGGCAGAAGCGCGAGGCGCGGGTGCAGGAGCTGCTGTCACTGGTGGGGCTGGCCGGGCTGGAGAAGCGCATGCCGCACCAGCTCTCCGGCGGGCAGCAACAGAGGGTCGCGCTGGCACGGGCGCTGGCCGCACAGCCGGACCTGCTGCTGCTGGACGAGCCTTTCTCCAACCTGGATCCGGCGATCAAGGCCCGCGTACGCGCCGAGGTGCGGCAGATCATCTCTTCGCTCGGCATTACCGCCGTCTTCGTCACCCACGACCAGGAGGAGGCGTTGAGCCTGGCGGAAGAGGTCGCCGTCATGCTGGAGGGCCGCATCGTCCAGTCCGGCCGGCCGGCGGAGGTCTACCTGCAGCCGGCCTCACGCGCCGTCGCCGAGTTCCTGGGCGACACGAACTTCCTGCACGGCACGCTGCATGCCGGCCTGCTGCAATGCGACCTGGGCCGCCTCCCCGTCCAGGTGCCCCTGGAGGGCGAGGTCGATGTCATGGTGCGGCCGGAGAACCTGGCGCTGGCCAACGAAGGCGGCCAGCCCGTGGAGATAACGCACTGCGAGTACTACGGCCACGACCAGATGGTGACTGTCCGCCTGGAGAACGGCCAGCTGCTCAAGGTGCGTTCGCAGAACGCGCCGCACCTGGCGCCGGGGCACCGGCTCAGCCTGCACCTGGCGGGAGACGTCGTCGTCTTTCCGCATTCCGGCTAGGCTTGGGCCGCCCCGGCGCTCCGTGATCCTTCGTAGCACCATCGCCGGGTTCCTGCTCGTCCTCGGCGCCCTCCTCTCGGTACCCGCATCGCTCGCGGTCTGGCAAGACCGTGCCGTGCTCAACGAAGACCACTTCGTCACGACCGCCGAGGAGGCGCTGGCCGACGATGCCGTGCAGCAGGCGCTGGCCCAACGCATGACTCACGAGGTGCTGACGCGGCTGGACGTGCAGAGCACCATCGCCAACCGGCCCGACCTCGCCGCCCTGCAGGCCATATTGCCGACAGCGATCCACGACGCCGTCTACGACGTCTGCCTGAGCGTCCTGCGCTCGGATTCGCTGGCGCCGACTCGAGACGCCATGCTGCGCGCCTCTCACCGGGCGGTGAAGGCGCTGCTCCTGGGCGACTCGCGCTTCATCCAGCAGAACGGCGAGCGTATCATGCTCGACCTGCGGCCGATGATCTACGAAGTGGTGCGCCAGCTCGGCGGCGAGGTAGCTGTCCAGCAGGCCCAGGCCATCGCGGGCCCGGACTTCGGCACGATCGCGCTGGTACAGGGCCCGGATATTCGCTGGCTGCGCGATATCGGCGACTGGATAGACCGCGCCAACCCGCTGCTGCCCGTGCTGGCCGGCGCAGCCTTGCTCGCAGCCATCGCCATCGCCGTCAACCACGTGCGCATGCTGGCCTGGGCCGGCGGCGCGCTCGTGCTGGCTGTAACCTTGACACTGCTCCTGCTGCATGGGCCTGTTAGGGAGCTAGCTACCGGCTGGGTCGACCAGCCGGGCGACAGGGCAGCCGCCCGCGCCATCTACGGTACGTTCCTGGACAGCTTTCAGGCCCAGGAGGTCGTCCTGGGCCTGATGGCGCTAGGAGTAGCGATAGTCTCGCTGCTGGCCAGCCTCCGCCCTCAGCCTGGGGGCGCTAGGCGTGGGCCGGCTTCTTGACGATTGCTTCCGTGATCTGGTCCCAGCTGTGGCCCTGCATGAACTCGCGCCAGCAGTCGTAGAAGCCGCGAGCGTTATTTTCGCTCATCATCTGGGACGCCCAGCCGGGAAACTCCTCGTCCAGACGGCCGTGGCCCAGGGCCAACTGATAGTTTAGCGGGTAACGTCGGGTGACGGTGCCGCTGCTGGTCCGTGTGCAGTACTGCCAGTTTTCCATGTCGTCCTCTTCCGCCATGCCGCCCGGACCAAACGTACGCAGGTAGTTCAAGCGGATGCTGTCCTTGATCTCCGGCGGCGCGGCCTTATCGACAAAGCACCAGGCCCAGACCTCCGTCTTGTCCGGCCCGCGCGGGTGCCATACCCGGATCGTAGCCCGACCCCAGAACGGCGAGAAATTGGGGAAGACCGTGGCCACGATGGGGGAGATGTTGGCCCTGGTGGCGCCCAACCGCTCTTCCAGCTCCGGCAGCACCTGCTGCTCATAAGCGGTCAGCTCCGGCACCACCGGGATGTTGAAGATGCGCGCAGGCGCCTGGTTGACGATGAGCCCGTGGCCGTAGCCTGCATTGGCCTCAAAGCCCACCCGCGCGCTCGGGTCGCCGGCGCTGCTGGAGAACGCCTGCACCAGGATCGTCGACATGTGGCTGGGCTGGAAGTGCAGGGTATCGCCGACGAAGTTGTCGGCGGCGAACTTCCAGTTGGCGGGCAGTATCCACTTGTGGGTGGCGCCCACTATTTCCGCGCCCCCTTCACGACGGTCCACCAACATATCGAGGTACCAAGCCATGTCCCCCAGGTACTCCAGCAGCGAAGGGGCTGTGGGATCGAAGTTGCCGAACCAGAGCCCCTTATAGGAGTCCACCTGTGCCACCGGCACCAGGCCCCACTGCTCCATGTCCAGCTGCTCAAAGTAGGCATCCTGGAAGTTGGGCACACCGATGAGCTTGCCGTCGTTGCCGTAGGTCCAGCCGTGGTAGGCGCAGGTGAAGCTCGCGGCGTTCCCCTGGTCCGCCCGGCAGACCTTCATGCCGCGATGGCGACAGGAGTTGATGAAGGCGTTGACCTTGCCGGCGGAGTCGCGGATGACGATGACGGGGTCTTCGCCCATGTAGGTGGCGAAGAAGTCGCCGGGGTTGGGGATCATCGTGTCGTGGGCCAGGAAGAGCCAGGTGCGGGCGAAGACGTTTTGCAGCTCCTGCTCGTACAGCTCGCGCTCCACGAAGATGCGACGGCTTATCAAGCCGTTCGGGGTGTCGATGAGGCTGCTGACGTCGATGGCCATGACAGTCTCTCCTTCTTGGCTATTGCTTGCTATCCGATGGGCTCAGAGTAGACATTTTGAGGAAATTTAGCAATCGCTTATTGCAACTGAAAACGTCAGTTTCGCTGAAACTGTCGACTGGGACGGGCTTCGGAGAGGGCATGCTATTATCGACTCATCCAGCCGCTAGATAGAGAGGATTCGCGATGAACACTGCCATCGGCTTGCCCTCAATGTTGCCCGGGACAGACGGCGCCACGGTCGTACGCTGGGCGGAGGCGGCGGAGGCCGCCGGCTTTACCTCGCTGACAACGACCGACCGCGTGGCCTACGGCAACCAGGAGCCGCTGCTGGCGCTGGCCGCCGCCGCCGCGGTTACGCAGCACGTCGAGCTGATGCCGACCGTGCTGCTGGTGGCCGTGCGCGACCCGGTGCTGCTGGCCAAGCAACTGGCGACGCTCGACGTGCTGTCCAACGGCCGCCTCATCCTGGGCGCCGGCGTCGGCGGCCGCCCGGACGACTTCGCCATCACGGGCCGACCGTTCCACAACCGCGGCCGCCGCTTCGAGCAAGACCTGGAGCTGATGCGGCGCGTCTGGCGCGGCGAGGCCGTGGGCGAGGACGGCGTGACCGTCGGCCCCAAGCCGTCACAGAGCGGCGGCCCGCCCATCCTCATTGGCGCCATGGCGGAGAAGGCGCTGGCCCGCGTCGGCAAGTACGACGGCTACATCCGCACCGGCGGTCCGGAGGGCGCGGAGGCGCCGCTGGAGATCGTGCGCAAGAGCTGGGAGGAGGCCGGCCGCAAGGGCAAGCCGCGGCTGGTATCGAACGTCTACTTCGCGCTGGGGGAAGAAGTCGCCGAGCGCGGCAAGGCCTATATGATGGACTACTACAGCTTCGCGGGGCCGGCCGCCGAGCGCATCGCCTCCGGGCTGATCACCACGGACGAGCGGGTGGCGGAGGTGCTGCAGGGCCTGCAGAAGCTGGGCTTCGACGAAGTGAACTTCTGGCCGACGGTGGCCGACCTGCGACAGATACGGCGGCTGGCGGAAGCGGTGGAAGCGGCCCTTTAGAAGCAGGGGAAGAAGCTGGTGGAGATAGCGGGACTCGAACCCGCAACCTCGGCGATGCGAACGCCGCGCTCTCCCAATTGAGCTATATCCCCACGCGCGAGACGGGCGGCCGTCCGGCCGCGCCCTTCGATTATACCGAAAAGCGCCCCTTTGACGCTGCTGGCGGTGCGGCGCATATTGGAAGCGAAAGCCGGCCGATATGCAACGCGAGGGGCGGCCCC
>DASRHH010000003.1:0-2484 GCA_035650635.1 Dehalococcoidia bacterium
CGGGTCAACGTGCTGAAGCTCAACATCGCGTTGGACAACCTGCAAGCGTCATAGGATGTACAAGCTGATCGGCATCGTGGGGGAAGACCTCTCGGAGCTCATGCGGCTGGCGGCCGGACTGGACCGCGTCGCGCTCTCAACCTATGTCCGGCAGAACGAAAAGCCCTTCCAGAGTCTTCTCGAGTCGCCGATGGCGGAATCAGAGATCTGCATCGTCCCGGTGGTAAACTGGTGCAACGCGGCGGACCTGCGAGCCCTCTTTGCCTGCCATCCTACTACCCGCTTCCTCTTCCTGGCGGCCGAGTTTCCTCCCGCTCCGGCCATCGCGCGAATCGTCGATGAGCTCAAAGGCGTGATCTTGCGACGCAACGAAAGCTCAGTCGTGGTCGCGGCAACGCTCCTGGCCATGCTCGCCTCCGAGAAAGGCGCCGCATGACCGCTGAGGAAGGCCGTCCCAGCCCGGATGCGCTGCTGGCCCGCGTCAAGCGCCAGGAGAAGGAAGGGCGTCGCGGACGGCTGCGCATCTACCTGGGCGCCTTCCCCGGGGTCGGCAAGACCTACGCCATGCTGGACGAGGCGCATCGCCGTAAGACCTACGGCGAGGACGTCCTTGTCGGCTTCGTCGAGACGCACGGCCGCAAGAAAACCGAGGCGCTGCTGCAGGGGCTGGAGGTTATCCCGCGCAAGCGCATCGAGTACAAAGGGGCGGTTCTGGAGGAGATGGACGTCGAGGCTGTGCTGGAGCGCCGCCCCGCCGTCTGCCTGGTAGATGAGCTGGCGCACACCAACGCACCCGGCTCCGAGCGACAGAAGCGCTACGAGGACGTGCAGGTGCTGCTCAATGCCGGCATCACCGTGGTCTCGACACTCAACATTCAGCACCTAGAGAGCCTCAACGACACCATCGAGTCCCTGACCGGGGTCAAGGTTAACGAGACCCTCCCAGATTCCGTCCTCGACGAGGCGGACGAGGTCATTCTCGTCGACCTCTCGCCTGAAGGGGCACGAGCGCGTATGGAGCATGGCCACATCTACCCGCCGGAGCAGGCCCGCACGGCGCTGGAGAACTTCTTCCGGCCGGAGAACCTGGCGGCGCTGCGGGAGCTGGCACTCAAGCGCACGGCGGAAGAGGTGGACCAGCAGCTGGAAGAGCTGATGCGCGAGACCGTTCGCCGTGCGGACACGGAGGAGCAGGTGCTGGTCCTGGTGGATGAGACTCCCGGCTCCCGTAAGCTGATCCGACACGGCTGGCGGTTGGCCCACGGCCTGCGTGCGACACTAATGGTCGCCTATATCAAGCACCCCCTCAGCGAGGCCGGAGAGCGAGAGCTGGCGCGCACCCTGGAGCTGGCCGAAGACCTGAACGCCATCGTGCGGCCCATAGCGGCCGAGGGCGACGAGCTGAGGGCGCTGACCGGCTTCATCGAGACGATCGGCATCGAGCACGTGGTGCTGCCGTACCGGCGTCCAGGCCTGTTGCGGCGGCCGCTAGCGGACCGTCTATTGCAGCTGAAGCCCGACCTCGAAGTACACCTGGTCTCGGCCTAGCGCTGGGCGCGATCCTCGATTTCCCAGGCGTGATCTAGAGCGTGCCAGGCCGAGCGCCGAACGAAGTAGCGAGGCGTCCAAACCCGCTTTGAGAGTCGCGGTGGAGGCGCCTCGCCCCGCGCACGAGAGCGCAGGGCATCGAGGATAGCCTCGCGCAGGCGAGTCATCTCCAGTTTCGCATCGGCGCCTGTCTTGCGCTGTGCGCTCCAGAGCAGCGGCAGATAAGACCTGTCCGCCTCCATAACGTGCGAAACAATGGCGCTCAGCTCCCGGCCGCCGCCGCGCGGACCCTTTTGCAGCGGCACCGAGGAGGCCGCTTCCGCCGCCGCGTCGAACGCTATCCAACACGCCTGCAGCAACCCCTGAAGTCGTTCCAGCTCGCTTTCGTCCAGCGGCCTTTCGTCTGCCGCGGGGGCTATAGCTGGTGCGCCGAAGTCGGTTGTGGCGTTGCCAGCCAGTCGCTCGACGACGTTGAGAACCGCTGCGTCGTCAGGGGCAATAAACCCACGTGCCCACGGCCCAATGGCCGCTGCGTAGCGTGGGCCGTAGGCGACCAGCGCCTCCAGTGCAGAGGCCTCAGCGCGACCGCTGCGGCACCAGCCTGGCCAGTCGAGGGCGCCGGCGAAGACCCGCCGGCTCCCCACTTCGAGGTAGGCAGCGATGTCTGGTTGCGCCACCTTACGGTCGCGCTGTCAAGATGACTGCGCCGCAGATGGCGCAGTCATTGGCCGGCGTAGGCTCGCTCCAACTGCGCGATATCCAGCTTCTTCATCGGCAGGAATGCCTGCGTGACCCGCGCGACTTGCTCCTCGGTGCCGCCGAGCATTTCGTCCATTCTCGTGGGGACGATCTGCCAGGAGAGCCCGAACTTATCTTTCAGCCAGCCACATTGCTCGGCTTCAGGTACAGCGGAGAGTTTGTCCCAGTAGTAGTCGA
>DASRHH010000004.1:0-30401 GCA_035650635.1 Dehalococcoidia bacterium
GGCGCCGCGCTGCTGCAGCACCTCCCAGACCTCGGCGCCGGGCCCAGTTGTCGGCGGTGAGGGCTGATTCCCGCTGCGAACGGCGGGCAGCAGCCAGGCGAGGTCGCCGCGAAGTGCCAGCGATATCGGCGCCGCGCTGGACGGCGACGAGGTATGGCGGCCGCTATCGCCGCTTTGTCGGAGCGCGAAGCGACCCCAGGTCGCTTCGCCGCTGAAGCAGAGCTCGTCCAGCCAGGAGCCGCGATAGTCCGGCAGCCGCACCGGCAGGATGTGTCGCTCCCAGGCCGCCACCGCGACCTCGAAGCCCTGCAGCTGGCGGATGACCTCGCGCAGGCCGTGCCGTCCCGCCAGGTGCGAGTCCGCTGCCAGGTGCTGCCAGCGCAGCAGGAAGCGCATGAGGTCTTGCGGCGAAACCGGCTCGATCTCGGCGCGCAGGCGGTCCATGGTGTGGCGGTGGATACGAGCCAGCAGGCGGCGGTTGCACCATTCTTCCTCGCCCAGGCCGGGCGTGAAGTGGCCGCGCAGGATGAGGCCTTCGCCCTCCAGCCGCGCCAGCGCCGAGGCGACCTCCCCCGGCGCAAACGCCAGCATCTGTACGAGAGCATCGCGGGTCACCGGCCCCAGGTAGTCGAGGTGGCCGCGCAGCGTCTCCAGCACGGCTTCTTCTCGTGGCGGCGCCGGCCGCTGCAGGTGCACCGGCAACGAGATTGCGGGAGCGATCTCCGCGCCGGCATAGAGAGTAGTTGCCGTGGGCAGGTTCTCGGCCGCGAACCAGAAGCGGTCACCATTGGCGGTGCGCGCTTCGGCGGCGCGGCCGGATAACGCCAGCTGGTCGAACCAGTCGTGCCAGTCCGGCCGCGCCGGCTGCGCGATGACGGCCAGCAGCACGTCATGCAACTCCTCTGCGTCGCGCGGATCGGGCGCCGACTCGTCGCGCACCAGCTCGATCGCTGCGACATCGAGCACGCCGAGGTCGCGTGCGCTCTCCGGCAGCGTGCGCCGCACGGAAAGCGCCCGGGTGCGGCGCTCCTCCAAGGGAGCGTCGTCCAGGAAGGTGTAGGGCTTGGCGTTGAGGATCTCGTGCGAGAACGGCGATGGCTCCGTGGTGTCGCGGGCGTGCAGCCGCACCTCTCCGCTCTCGATGCGAGTCAGCAGCGTCTTCAGTCCGTCGATGTCCATCGCTTCGTGCAGGCAGTCGATCACGGTCTGGCGCACCAGCGGCTGGTCCGGCAGCTCGATGGGCCCGCTGACGTTCTCCTGGCAGGCCGCCAGGTCCGGGAAGACAGCCGCCATCAGGTCGTCGGCGTTCATGCGCTGGATCGGCGTCGGCACTCGCTTGCCGCCGCGCTGGCGAATGATTGCCAGGGCGCGCGTCGCGTTCCAGCGCCAGCGGCTGCCGAAGACCGGCGCCGTCAGCAGAGCCTGCGTGAGAGTCGGCTCGACGCTGGCTGGCGAAAGGAAGCGGAAAGCGTCTTCCAGCGGGAAGCTATGCTGTTCGCCCAACGAGATAACGATGGCGTCGTCGTTGGCGGCCGCCTGCAGCTCGAAGTTGAAGTTGACGCAGAAGCGCTTGCGCATAGCCAGGCCCCAGGCGCGGTTAATGCGGCCGCCTAGCGGGGAGTGGATGACCAGCTGCATGCCGCCGGCGTCGTCAAAAAAGCGCTCGAGGACGATGTCTTCGGCCGTGGGCAGGATGCCCAGGCCCTCGCGGCCGGCCCGCACGTAGGCGGCCAGCTGCGCGGCGCCCGACTCGTCGAGGCCGCATTCCCGCATCAGCCAGGCTTCGGCGGCCGGCAGGTCGTCGAGCAGCGCGGCGACGTCTCGTCGCAGTGAATCGACCTCCTGCGATAGTTCCAGCGTTCGCGAGGGCGCCTCGCCCAGCCAGAAGGGGATGGTCGGCGGCGCACCACGGGCGTCCTCGACGCGCACGGTGCCGCCCTCCACGCGCCGGATGCGCCAGGAGGTGCTGCCGAGCAGGAAGATGTCCCCGGCCATCGACTCGATGGCGAAGTCCTCGTTCAGCGTGCCGACGACGGTTTCGTCCGGCTCGGCCACCACGCGGTAGTCGGCCAGGTCCGGGATCGCCCCGCCACACTGCAGCGCCGTCAGGCGGGCGTTGCGGCGGCCGCGCACGCTGCCGGAAAGTCGGTCGCGATGCAGATAGCGGCCGCGCCGGGAGGGGCCCAGGCCCTCGCCCAGCATCTCCAGCACCTGCTCGTAGTCGCCGTCTGATAGCTGCTCGTAAGGCGCGGCCTGGCGGAAGAGCGCCAGCAGGCCGTCTTCCTGCCAGGGCTCGCAAGCCGTTTCGGCGACAATCTGTTGCGCAAGGATGTCGAGCGGCGCCAGTGGCGGGTCGATGCGATCCAACCGGCCGACGCGCACGGCCCGCACCAGCGCAGCGCACTCGACCAGCTCGTCGCGGCTGGTGGGGAAGAGGCGGCCGCGCGGCACCAGGCCGAGGGCATGGCCGGAGCGACCGACTCGCTGCAGGAAGGTGCTGATGCTGCGTGGCGAGCCGATCTGGCACACCAGGTCGATGCTGCCGATGTCGATGCCCAGTTCCAGCGAGGCTGTCGCGACCAGGGCGCGCAGCTCGCCCGCCTTCAGCCGCTCTTCCAGAGCTAGCCGCTTCTCCTTGGCCAGGCTGCCGTGGTGCGAGGAGACCTGATCCTTGCCCAGGCGCTCCGAGAGGTTGTGCGCCACCCGCTCCGCCAGCCGGCGCGTGTTGACGAAGATCAGCGTCGTGCGGTGTTCCTGGATGAGTTGCGCCAGCCGATCGTAGATCTCCGCCCACTGTTCGTGTGTGCCAACGGCGCCGAGGTCGCTGGGCGGCACCTCGATGGCGAGGTCGATGTCGCGCTGGTGCCCGAGGTCGACGATATCGCAGGGCGGCTGGCCGCTGCCAACCAGGAAGCGGGCCGTCGCCTCGATCGGCCGCTGTGTCGCGGAGAGGCCGATGCGCTGTGGCCGCCGCCCGCAGACGTGGTCCAGCCGGGCCAGCGAGAGCGAGAGGTGGCTGCCGCGCTTATCGCGGATCAGCGCATGAATCTCATCGACGATGACAGTGCGGACGCTGCGCAGCAGCTCGCGCGTGCGCTCGGCCGTGAGCATCAGGTAGAGCGACTCCGGCGTGGTGATGAGAATGTGCGGCGGGTTGAGCACGATGTCGCGTCGCGCCGACTGAGTGGTGTCGCCGCTGCGCACCATCGTGCGGATGTCTGCGACCGGGTGCCCAAGGTCGGCGGCCAGGGCACGCAGCTCTGCCAGTGGCTGCTCCAGGTTGCGGTGGATGTCGTTGCCCAGCGCCTTCAGCGGCGAGACGTAAAGGATCTGCAGCTCGTTCTTCAGCTCGCCTTGCTCTGCCTGGCGCCACAGCGAGTCGATGCTGGCCAGGAAGGCGGCCAGCGTCTTGCCGGAGCCTGTCGGCGCCGCGATCAGCGTATCGTGGCCGGACTGGATGGCGGGCCAGGCAGCCGCCTGGGCGTCCGTAGGTGCGGCGAAACGGCCCTTGAACCAGGCCTGGATAACCGGATGGAAGCTCGCGAGTGGGTCTGACATTGGGAAAAGCTCGAACGCTTGTGCTGTAAGTCTACCACCGGCAAGGCGGCTGTCAATTGACAGCGCTGAGCGGCGCGCGCTATTTTGCGGCTGCTATGGCGAACGAGATTGTCCCCGGTGTCTACGAGGTGTCGTTCCGTTTCGTACATGCCTGGGTCATCGCTGACGACGGACTGACCATGGTCGATACCGGCCTGCCCAAGCGCGCGCAGGTGCTGATGCGGACAGTGCAGGACTTGCGCCGCCAGCCGACGGACGTGCGCACGATCATCGTCACGCACCACCACACTGACCACATGGGCAACCTGGCCGCGATCAAGAATCGCACCGGCGCTCGAGTGATCGCGCACGCCGCCGATGTGCCTGTCATTACGGGTGATCGTCCGCACCCGGGGCCAAGAAAGGAGGGCTTCGTCAACAAGCTCCTCGGCGCCACGATGGGCCGCGTCGGCGCCGCGGAAGCGGTCTCGACGACGGTCGATCAGCAGGTGGAGGACGGCGAAGAGCTGGCGGTGGGCAACGGCCTACGGGTGGTGCATACGCCCGGCCACACGCCGGGTCACATCTCGTTGCTCATGCCGTCGCGCCGCCTGCTCTTCGCCGGCGACGCCGTGGCCAACCTGATGGGCCTGCGCGAATCGCCGGCTCTGTTCACGCAGGACATCGAGCAGGCGCGACAGTCGATCCGCAAGCTGGCAGAGCTGGAGTTCGATACGGCGTGCTTCGGCCACGGGCGCGTGCTGCGCGGTGAGGCCAACCTGCGCTTTCGGCGGCTGGTGGAGCGCCTGTCCCGCTAAAGGAGCTTGACAACTTTTCCGCGAAAATGGTACAGAATCCCTAGGCCTAACCCGGCGAGAGCCGAGGCGGGGGAACCAAACACCAGGGGTGTATCCGCCAGGTGGCGGAGGGGCAGATCTCTTTCAGCCCTAACCCGTCAGCTAACTCCGTAGGCCACTGGAAGAGGTACATAGTGCCGGAAATTGGGCTGGGGCCTATGTCCTCAGCCCGTTTTTATGCCGGCCCGGGATGGAGCAAGCGGCTATGCAACAGCGGAGCCCGCCCCAGTCCTGCCCTTCCTGCCAGGGTATCCTGAGCATCTCCAGCGACATGTGGGGCCACTACTACTTCTGCGAGGATTGCGGCTTTACGGCGGAAGATGACGACGAGATCGCTATTACACGTGCGCAAGGCCCGCAACTTGCCGGCGAAGAGAAGACTATCAGTATAATGAGTGCCCTGGAAAGGAGTGAGGTCGCATGAAACTGCTGATGTTGGGAATGATGATGATGCTTGGAATCGGCGTCGTCATTGGCTTGCTCCTGGCGCCGCGGCCCGGGACCGAGATGCGGAGCCAGCTCAAGGAGCGCGCCGAGCCGATAATTCGCTTCAAGGACCGCCGCCGCGAAGAAGCGGCCTGAGCACCGCTGCCGCGATCAAAGAGCCCCGGGTCATCCCGGGGCTCTTTCTCATGGCTTGAGCCTGCCTGCCGGCGCTGCTAGCATGCGCGCCGCGAGGCAAGGGGTGCGAAGAAGATGACCTGGGGAATGCTGATTGTCCTGGTGGTGCGGCTGCTGGTGCCGCTCTCCATCTTCCGCTGGCCGTTGTGGGGAGCGATCGCATCGTTGCTGGCGGATGCGCTGGACGTCGTCTTCCTCACGCTGGTCGGTGGCAGTCACCATTACCACTCGTTCGATAAGTACCCGGACACCTACTACTTTGCGATCGAAGCCTTCGTCGCCTATCGGCTCTGGCCTGGCACGCCGCGTAAGATCATCTCGGTGCTCTTCGCGATACGCTTCACCGGCTTCCTCCTCTTCGAGATCACCGGCATCCGCAAGATGCTGTTCTTCTTCCCCAACATCTTCGAGAGCTTTTACCTGTTCATGGCAATCTGGGACCGTTTTGGGCGCGACTGGTATCGCTTGACCCCGCGCTGGCTGGCGTTCTGGCTGCTGCTCCTGGGGTCGCTACGCTTAGTCCAAGAGTATTTCCTGCACTGGCGCCAGTCTCTGGACAACGTGGTCGCGCTCGAGGTCATCAAGGACATCGCGCGATTCGCCTTCGGCGATGGCTTGCCCCTGACGGTGCCGCTGCTGCCGCTGGCCGTGCTGGCGGCAGTAATGGCGGTACGCCTGGTGCGCCGTCAGTTCGATAGCTTGCGGGCGCGAGCGCTCTCGTCTTCGCCATGAGTGCCGGACTGCGCGGCCTCTACGTCATCCTCGACCCGCAGGTGGCCGGCGCGCGTGACCTGCAGGAGGTGGCCGCGGCCGCCCTCCGGGGCGGCGCGAAGCTGCTGCAGCTGCGCGACAAGCTCTCCGAGAAGGGTAAACAGCTGCCACTGGCGCGAGCGCTGGCGGCCATGTGCCGCCAGACTGATGCCCTGTTTCTGGTGAACGACCACGTTGACCTGGCGCTGGCTGTGGATGCGCACGGCGTCCACCTGGGCCAGCAAGACCTGCCGGTGGACGCCGTGCGGCCGTTCGTGCCGCGCGAGTTCATCGTGGGCTGTTCCACCAACAACCCGCAGGAGGCACGACAGGCCGAGGCCGCCGGCGCCGACTACGTGTCGGTCGGCCGGCTGTTCCCTACGGAGTCGAAGTTGAACACACGGCCCGCGACGCTGGAGACGCTACGCGTGGTCAAGGCGGCTGTGAGCCTGCCCGTCTGCGCGATCGGTGGCATTAATGAGGCCAATATCGGGTCGGTAGTGGAGGCGGGCGCCGACATGGCGGCGGTGATCGCCGCTGTGGTCTCGGCGACCGATCCGGAAGCCGCCGCGCGCAAGTTGGCGGCGGCATTTAGCTGAAGCGGTCCGTCCGGTAGGGCGTGAGATCGGCCTCGCTGCGGCCGTCCGCGATAAGCTGCGCCATGATGCGGCCCGTGATCGGCGCCAGCAGGATGCCGTTGCGAAAGTGTCCGCCCGCAACCGAGACGTTGCGCCAGCCCGGCAGCGACCCGAGGACGGGCAGCCCATCAGGGGTCGCCGGGCGCAGCCCGGCCCAGCTCGCCTCGGTGCCCGCGGCTCGCAGGCCGGGCACGAGGCGATTGGCGGCCGAGCGGATGCGCCGCAGCCCGGCAACTGTGGTGTGCGGCCGGAAGCCAGCCTCCTCCACCGTGGTGCCGGCCCAGAGACTGCCGCCGGCCTTCGGCGCCAGGTAGCCGCGGCTGCCCCAGATAATGTGCCGCAGCGGCGGCTGCAGCCCCGTTAGTGACATCAGCTGGCCGCGCACCGGCCGCATCGGTATCGTCGCGCCCAAACCGGCGGCGACCTGACCGCACCAGGAGCCGGCCGCCAGCACGATGTGCTCAGCAGGCAGGGTGCCGTCACTGGTGCGAACGCCGGTCACTCGGCCCGCCGACGTCTCGAATCCGGACACTGCGATGCCCTCGCGGAGATCGGCGCCCAGACGCCCGGCTGCTTTTGCCAAAGCCTGCGTCAGTCGCAGCGGATCGAGCTGCTGCTCCGCCGGCGACAAGATCGCCGCACGCACCCCGGGCGAAAGGCCCGGCTCCAGCGCCAGTGCTTCGCTGGCAGAGAGCCACTGGGAATGGCCGCCACCAGCCTGCAGCCACTGGTAGCGCTTTTCGAGTTGCGCCAGGTCGGCGTCGTCCAGCGCGACGCGCAGAACGCCGATGTGCTGATGCTCGAGGTCGATGTCCGGGGCCAGGTCTCGCAGCTCTGCCAGCAGTTCCGGGTAAAGCTGCAGACTCGCCATAAGCAGGTCGAAGAAGGGGCCGGGACCGTGCGCCTCGGAGAGTGGCGCCAGCATGCCTGCCGCTGCGCCGGAGGCGCCGCCGCCGATGCGACCGCGCTCCAGCACCGTCGCCCTGAGGCCGGCCCGCGCCAGGTAGTAGGCGATGGCACAGCCGATGACGCCGCCGCCGATGATGACCACGCCTGAGCGGTCGCTCCTCATCCGCCGCCCACCATCCGCACGACCTCAATGATGTCGCCCTCCTGGATCGTGACCTGCGGCCAGCGCTCCTTGGGTACGACGTCGCCGTTGCGGGCGACCGCGACGAAGCGCTGCCTTTGGGGCAGGGTCGCCACGAATCCGGCGACAGTCAGTCCGTCCGGGAGCGACCGAGGGCTGCCGTTGACGGTGGCGCTGATCATCTGGCCTCGGCTGCGGCGCCGGCCATTGCGGCCTTCAGCTGGCCGGCAGCCGCTCGTGGGTCCGGCGCCGACAGGATCGCCGAGATGACGGCACAGCCGGCGGCGCCCGCCGCCAGCACTGAGCCGACGTTAGCCGCTGTGATGCCACCAATGGCCAGCACCGGGATGCGCAGCCGCGAAGCGGTCTCGTGGAGGACATCGAGGCCCTGCGGTGTAACGCCGGGGTGCGAGCGCGTCGGGAAGATGCTGCCGAGCTGCACGTAGTTTGCGCCGGCGACCTCTGCCCGCAGCGCGCCTTCCAGGGAGTGCACCGAGCGGCCGATGATAGCGTCCTGCCCGAAGAAGCGGCGCGCCTCCTCGATGGAGGGCCCGTCCTCGGGCAGGTGAATGCCGTCCGCTCCGGCCGCGGCCGCGACCGCGAACGGCCCGTTGACGATGAAGAGGTTGCGCCCCTTGGTGATGTCCCGCAAGTCCAGCGCCAGTCGCAGCAACGCCGCTTGCGGCATCTCCTTCTCGCGCAGCTGTACCAGGTCCACGCCGCCGGCCTTGGCCGCGCCATCGACGGCGTCCAGCAGCGTAGTGCCGGGCCTCAGAGAGCTATCGGTGATGAGCGCCAGGCAGGGGTAGGGAAGAGTCACAGCGGACATGCTGGCCTGCGCTCAAGCGCGGGAACGCGTTGCCGGCGGCGCCGCCACGCCCTCGACCGGGCTAGAGGCCTCCGCCAGCTCTTTGCGCGGGATGCGACCCGACAGGTAGGCCTGGCGACCAGCCTCGACGCCGAGCCGGAAGGCCCGCGCCATGCCGGCCGGGTCGGTCGCCTGGGCGATCGCGGTGTTGACGAGCACGGCGTCGGCGCCGACCTCCAGCGCCAGCGACGCCTCGGACGGCGCCCCCAGGCCGGCATCGACGACGACCGGCACATGGGCGTTGGCCACGATGATCTGGATCTCCTCCAGCGTGAAGATGCCGCGGCCGGAGCCGATCGGCGAGCCTAGCGGCATGACGGTCGCGCAGCCGATTTCCTCCAGCTGTCGCGCCAGGATGGGGTCAGCGTGGATGTAAGGGAGGACGATGAACCGCTCTTGCAGGAGCTGCTCTGCAGCGTGCAGCGTGCCTATGGGGTCGGGCAGGAGGTACTGCGGATCGGGGATGACCTCTAGCTTCAGCCAGTTCGAGCCGGTGAGCTCGCGGGCCAGGCGGGCCGTGAACAGGACCTCATCCACGGTCTTGCAGCCGGCCGTGTTGGGCAGGATGTGGTAGCGCGACCAGTCGATGTAGTCCATCAAGTTCGTCTCGTTCGGCTTGTCCAGCGGCAGGCGGCGGATGGCGACGGTTATCATCTCGGCGCCGGACGCCTCGACAGCCACGACCATATCCTCCATCGTCCGGTACTTGCCGGTGCCGAGGATCAGGCGCGACCGGAACTCTTTGCCGGCGATGACCAGTGGGTCTGGGATCTGGGCACTCATCTTCATCACTCCGTTTGCCGAGACCTCTGCCAAAAAATAAAGCTGCCGGGAGAACCAGCAGCGTGCGTCTTTGCGGCGTCCCTGCGCTGGCATTACCCAGATCAGGTTCATGCGGTCGGCGGTCGGGTCCTGCCGCCCTCTCAGCCCCGGGCCCGGGGCTCCCGCGCGGTATTCGGCTAACCTCAGGGTAGCACCAGCGCTGAAAGGCGGTCAAACGAGTGCACCAGGCCACTCCGGCCGTTAGCGCCCGCTAGGTTTGCCAAAAACGATAGAAGTGGTGCACCGGCCCGTGGCCCGCGCCCAGCGGGTAGGCGTGCTGCAGAGCTTCCGTCAAGTAGGCCTTGGCCAGGCCGACCGCCTCCGGCAGTGGGTTGCCGCAGGCCAGGAACGCCGCGATGGCCGAGGCGAAGGTGCAGCCGGTGCCGTGGGTGTTCGTGGTGTCGATGCGCGGCGCCGAGAAGACATGAAACCGCGCACCGTCGTAGAGGACATCGATGGCGTGCTCCTGGCCGGCGCGATGGCCGCCTTTGACGACGGCCGCCCGTGCACCGAGGCCGACGATCGCCTGGGCGGCTTCCCGCACGTCCTCATCGGATTCGATCGCCTTGCCCACCAACACTTCGGCTTCCGGCAGGTTCGGCGTAACCACCGCGGCGAGCGGCAGCAAATCGTGTCGCAGCGCCTCGACGGCCGCCTCCTGTAGCAGGCGGTCGCCCGACTTCGCGACCATCACGGGGTCGACCACGACGTTGGCCAGCGAATGCTCCCGGATCTTGGCTGCGACAACCTGGATTATCGGCGCGCTGGCCAGCATCCCCGTCTTCACTGCGTCGGGCCGGATGTCGCTAACGATGGCATCGATCTGCGCTGCCACCATCTGCGGGTCGACCTCCAGGATCGCGCTTACGCCGACGGTGTTCTGTGCCGTCAGTGCCGTGATCGCGGAAGTCCCGTAGACGCCGAGGGCCGCGAACGTCTTGAGGTCGGCCTGGATACCGGCGCCGCCCCCCGAATCGGAGCCAGCGATTGTCATAACGCTTGGCACAGCAGGATTAACGTATCGGGATCGCGGGCGGCGGTCAACGCGGAGAGGGCTAACGGAGACGCTTCAGGTGCGTTGTATTGTCGAGTGCCGTGTAAGATAATCTCAGCGACCAAATAGGGAGAATCGAATAATATGTACGAGCGGCTGAGCATTGTCACCCGTTCCCAGGAGCGGCTGGAGGACATTACCACGCGCGTGAACGATGTCCTCAGGAGCCACGAGGTGAATGAGGGCATCTGCTACCTGTTCGTCCCACACACGACCGCCGGCATCATGGTCAATGAGAACGCCGACCCCCACCTGGCTACAGACTTCCTGGAGCACATGCGAGCGCTGGTTCCGGCCAGCGAGCACTTTCGTCACGCCGAGGGCAATTCCCACGCCCACATCAAGGCCGCGCTGGTTGGCCATTCGCTCGTCATACCGGTCGAGGATGGCCAGCTGACGCTCGGCCGCTGGCAGGGCGTCTTCCTGGCCGAGTTCGATGGGCCGCAGGAGCGCACGGTCGTGATCAGTATGCAGTCCACGTCGCCGATTACCAGGGAGGAGCCAGTGACGCGGGCGCCACGCCGTCGCTAGAGGCGTAGCAATCGCAGTCGCGGGCAGGGGCGTTAGGGGTGGGGTTCGGCAGGAGCCGGCTCCGCGACCTCTGCCGTAAGGTCAGTCAGCGCCGGAGCAGGGATCGGGACTGGTGCGAGCGCTCGCGCCACGTGGCTCGCCAGGCTGCTTTGCGATACGGCGAAGACTACCACACCGGCGGCAAAGTAGACGGCGAAACCGACTGTTGCGGCAGCCTCGAAGATGTGGCCGCTTTCGTGCTGCTGGTTATCGATCCCCGGCAGCCCGAAGAAGGGACGGAGAAGGAACTCGCTGTAGGCGTAGGCCTGCTGGATGATATTGCTCTCGTGGTCGGCGGCCAGCAGCAGGGAGAGCCAGCGCCCGAATATCAAGATCAGGACTGAGGCCCAGGCCAGAGAGATCGCGAATTGCCAGTAGCTGCGCATGCGTAAATCGTTCCCGATTGCTAAGTGGTAGGTCAGAAGCGACGCCGTTTATTATAGCGGTCCGCTGCTCTCCGGAACCTGGCGGCGGAACCCTTCCTAAGAAAGAAGCCTCTGCGCACAGAGGCTTCTTTGACGTTCCGGCCGGCGCTAAGCCACGTTCAGAAGCGGGCGCCCTTTGGTTGGCGTGCCCCGCCACCGCAGTGGTTTGGGCAGGTTGCGTCGTTGCGGCCAGGCCTGACTTCAATATCGCCCAGGCAGACCGGGCAAGTCAGCACGGTCCCGGGGAACCTTGTGGGTGCGGTGTACGTCTCGATCATACCTTTGCTGCCTGCTTTCCGAAGTGCCCCAGGTGCTGGGCTAACATTACCTTGCCGTTACTAAAAAACCCGTATCGCCCGCTGCGTTGACGGATTACAAAAACATAACAGCGGGCACTTTTTCGGTGCCCCGTGCGTTATGCCTGGCCCGGCCAATCACGGATTGCAAATGCGTATCAAAGACCACCTGGACTGCTAGCCAGGCAGAACGGTTTGACGGCGAACGATAGAATGACATGAGGACTTGTTTATGTGGCGATGCTCGTTAAGGGTATCGGCCGGCGGATGAGTCGAATCACCTATGTCGATATCGAAGCAGGAGCCAGCATCTACTGAAGCGCTAGTCCGCGCCCTTCCCGAGGGGGACGGGGCGCTGGACCTGCTCGCACGTTTGGGTGAACAACAGCCCCAGTTCACACTGGCCATGGAAGCCGGCAAGATGGGGCTCTGGCAGTGGGACCTGACGGCTAACCGTATCCAGTGGACGCCGGGTTTGGAGGCCATCCACGGCCTGGCGCCGGGAACTTTTGACGGCACTTTCGAGTCTTACGAGTCGAACATTCACCCGGAGGACCTGCAATACGTCCGCGCCAAGATTCAGGAAGCGCTGGCGTCCGGCCGCATGGATCTCGAATATCGCATCCTCTGGCCGGACCGCAGCACCCGCTGGCTGGCCAGCCACGGCACGCTGTTGAAGGACGCGGAAGGACAGGCAACGCAGCTGGTTGGCATCTGCCAGGACATCACCGACCGCAAGCTCGCCGAGCAAGACCTCACGCTCTCAGAGGCCCGCGCCAAGGCGCTCTTCGAGTCGGCTCTGGACGCGGTCATTGGCCTGGACCGCGACGGCCGCATCTCCGAGTTCAACCCGGCGGCTGAGCGCATCTTCGGATATCGCAAGGAGCAGGCGATCGGCCAGATCATGGAGGAGCTGTTACTCCCGGAGGCCATGCGAGAGGAGTTCCGCATAGAGCTGCAACTGCTGGCCGGGCGTCGCGAGACGGCGGCCGCTCGCTCCGAAATCACTGCCCGGCGGGCTGACGGCACGGAGTTTCCGGCGGAGATATCGCTGGCTTCCACTCAGACCCTCAAGGGCCCTATCTTTAACGCCTATCTGCGCGATATTTCGGAGCGGCGCCAGGTTGAACAAGAGTTGAAGATGCGCCTGCGCCAGCAAAGCAGTGTCGCTGAGCTGGGCCAGATGGCCGCCGCTGGCGCCAAGCTGCCGGCCCTTCTGGATCGCGCGGTGCAGCTGGTGGCGCGCGACCTGCGGGTGGAGTTCGCCAAGGTACTGGAGCTTCAGCCCGGCGGCGAGTTCCTGCTAGTCGTCGCCGGCGTTGGCTGGAAGGAGGGCGTCGTTGGCCAGACGCTGGTCGATGTCAGCCCGGATACGCAGGCTGGCTACACTCTGATTTCCAACAGCCCCATCATCGAGGACGACCTGACGCAGGAGACGCGGTTCCGCGGCCACCCGCTGCTCTGGGACCATGGCATCAAGAGCGGCATGACCGTCATCATCCCAGGCCGTGGCAGCCCCTGGGGCATCCTGAGCGCGCACACCGCCAAGAGCTGGCGCTTCACCCAGTACGACCTGCACTTCCTCAATGCCCTTGCCATCATCATCGGCCAGGCAGTGGAACGCGAGAAAGTGGAGGCCGAGCGAACGATGCTTCTCCAACATGAGCGAGCCGCTCGTTCTGAGGCCGAGCAGGCGCTACTGGAGCGCGAGATGGCGCTGCAGCAGCAACGGGACGTGGAGGACCGGCTCAACTCCCTGGTGCACGTCTCCAGCGAGATGATCACCTCGATGGAGATCGGCCACGTCCTCGACGTGGTGCGAGATCTCTCGATCGGCCTTGTCAAGGCCGACGCCTTCGCCGTCTGGCGCTACGACGAAGCCACCAGCGCTTGGCACGTCATCTCAGACTACGGCCTTTCCGAGAAATACCCGCGTCAGACCGAGACCAGCAACATGCGCATGCTGGCGGAACCCCTGGCGCTGGAGAACGTGCTCACTGACGAGAGCATCATCCCGTCGCAGCGCCTCCCCGCGCTGGAGGCAGAGGGCGTGCATTCGCTTCTCGTCATGCCGCTGAAAATCAAGGGCGAGAACACCGGTACGCTCACCTTTTACTTCAGGACATCGCATCACTTCAGCGACGTTGAGATTCGCCTGGCGACAGCACTCGCCAACCTGGCTTCTTCGGCCATCACGGTCAGCGAGCTCTACGCGGAGGAGGCCTCGCAAAGGCAGCGCGCGAACATCGCCGGCTCGCGGGCGACCTTCATCGCCGAGGCGACGACGGTCTTATCGTCCTCGCTGGATTACGACACGACTCTAGACCAGCTGGCCCGGCTCTTCGTGCCGTTCCTTAGCGATTGGTGCTACGTGAGCGTACTCGACTCCGGCGACGAGCCTCGACCGGTCAGCATCGTCCACCGGAATCCCAAAAAGGTCGCGCTTGCCACCAAGCTGGTGAAGACGATGTCCGACGACCACATCGTGTCAGCGGGCGTCCGCAAGTCCATGGAGACCGGCAGCCCAGTGCTCTTCTTCGACATCAACAGCGACCTTCTGGAGAAGGCCGCGAATAACAAGCAGCAGACCAGGATGTTGAAGTCGCTCGGCCTGGTGAGCTTGATGGTGCTGCCTCTGCAGGCCCGCGGCCGTCTTCTCGGCACCATCACCCTGGCGACAGCGGAGTCGGGCCGACGATTGGACGCTGACGATCTCTCGTTCGCCCAGCAGGTCGCCAGCCGGGCCGCCATTGCCGTGGACAACGGCCGCCTCTATAAGGAGGCTCAGGAAGCCCGGGCAGAGCTGCAGCTGGCCAACGAGGCCAAGGATGAATTCCTGGGGATGCTCTCTCATGAGCTGCGATCGCCGATTACCGTGATCTACGGTGGCGCCAGAATGCTGAAGTCGCGAGCGGACCGCATGGACACGGAAAGCCGGGAGAGCGTCATCGCCGACATCGAGCAGGAGTCAGAGCGGCTCTATCGCGTAGTCGAAGACTTGTTGGCGCTGGCCCGCGTTGAGCTGGGCTGGCCTATCGATACTGTGCCAATCCAGGTTGCGAAGTGGCTTGAGAAGGTCGTGAATGCGTTCGGGCAGCGGCGCCAGAGCCGCGAGATCATCCTGGACGTGGAGAAGGACCTGCCGCCCGCGACCGGCGAGCCGGTTTACCTGGAGCAGGTCCTGCGCAACCTGCTGGGCAACGCCGACAAATACAGCCCGCTGGATAAACCGATCACTGTAAAGGCGCGCCACCAAGGGGATGAGATCATCGTCTCGGTGATGGATCGTGGCCCCGGCATCGATGAGAGCGAGATCGACTTGATTTTCGAGCGGTTCTACCGCTCGGAACGTACCTCGCGCCAGGCGAAGGGCGCCGGCATCGGGCTCACGGTCTGCAAGCGGCTCATGGAAGCACAATCTGGCCGGATTTGGGCAGAGCAAAGGGAAGGCGGCGGCCTAATTGTCTCGTTTGCCCTGCCTGCTCAAACGGAGGATACCATATGACGACCAACGCACCCATGGTCCTGGCAGTGGACGACGAGCCAGGTATTCTGCGACTGATCAAGCTGGAGCTGTCTTCACAAGGCTTCCGGGTAATCACCGTAGGCACCGGCGAGGAAGCCCTACGGGTGATCGAGGAGCAGCGACCGGACGTCTTGCTGCTGGACATCATGATGCCGGAGATGACCGGCATGGAGGTCATGCGCAAGCTGCGCGAGATGTCCAACATGCCGGTGCTCCTGATCACCGGCAAAGACTCCGATGCCGATAAGGTGACGGGCCTGGAGATGGGCGCCGATGACTACATCGTCAAGCCGTTCAGCCCAGAGGAGCTGGCCGCCCGCGTCAGGGCTGTGCTGCGCCGGAGCATCGGCACGCAGGAAACGGAACGCCTGCTGCAGGCCGGCGATGTCGAGATTGACCTGACCCGCCGCCTGGTCGTCAAGAACGGTGAGCCGGTCGTCTTAACCCGCACGGAATGGATGCTGCTGCAGCACCTTGCGGCCAACGTGGGGCGCGTCATGCTCAACTCGGAGCTGCTGAGCAAGGTCTGGGGCCCCGAGTACAGCGACGACGTCCAATACCTGCGGGTCTGGATATCGCGGCTGCGTAGGAAGCTGGAGCAGGACCCCAGCGAGCCGACAATCATCAAGACCATGCAGGGCATTGGTTACATCCTGCACGCAGAGCCTGTCGCCGCCGGATCGCAGTCGTAAAAGGAAAGCACACAGAGAGCGGCCCGCCCTTCTGGGGCGGGCCGCTCTCTGTCCGACTTGGCTTTCGCTAGTGAGCGTGGCCGCGGCGTCCAAAGTGGTGGATGCCGCGTGATGAGTATGACCGGGGCACGATGCCCCGCTCCGCGACGCCAATCAGCGCCACAACTATCCAGGCCGCTGCGGCGTAGACAATAAACGCGATGATGCTGTCCGGCTCCAGTATGCCATTGGCTGCCGCGCGGTCGCTGATGATGCCATCGAACGGGTGCACCAGCGGCTGGCTGATGTCGTATATGAAGTCGACGAAGCCGTTGCCGGCGTTAGCGCTCGCCAGCAGGAAGAAGAATCGCAGCCCGATGATCAACTCGACGATTAGCAGGCCGACGCCGACCAGCGCCTGCATCGCCGCTAGCGTCGCATGCATCGGGTCGTACGGCTCTGCGACCTCCCTGACCATAATGTCGTCGTGCGTGTCCATCCCTGTCGCATGGGGATGTTCGGCAGTCGTCTCCTGATTACGTCGCCAGAACACAATCAATCAACTCCCCTCGTTCCTATCGCCGTGCCTTTCGGAGGGTCTGGCCCAGCGTCTCGGATGTCGCCGGGCCGTGGAAGCCGCACTGCAGGCAGACCAACTCTCCGTGATACCAGTCCTCTTCGAAGATAAGGTCGCCTCTACATTTGGGGCACTGCTTGAAGAAGATCACTTGTAAGTTCTCCTTTCTGGAGCTTTGCGGCCCATTGTAGCCAGGCGGTATCGCGCCCATATAAAGCCCTGAGCCTTGGCCGATTGCAAAGGCGTAACAGGCATTCGCTTTCGCCAGGCGGCCCGGAAGCTTTCGCGCTTGCGTTTCGGGAGCTTAGGCGGCGCGGCGCTTGCGCCGGCGACCGCCGCTCCTGCGAACGCGCACCGGCTCCCGCTGCTGCGGCGGGTTGGCGCCGTTAAGCTCCTCCCAGCGCCGCATCATGCGCTCGCCCAGCTCCCCCGGAAGTTTGCCGGCGAACTTCTTGAGGATCTCCGTCTCTTCCTCTTCAATGTGGTGCTCGACGTTTTCCTGCATGACGGTGAACTTCGCGGTGTACTCTTCGTCAGCCGGATCCATCCCGACGATCTCTTCCATGATCGTGTCGACGACGTGGTGCTCCTCTTCCGCCTCTAGCAGCACGTCCTCCTTGACGCCGGCTTCACGCACCGCCGGGTAGAACAGCTCTTCCTCCAACGTCGTGTGGTTCAGGAGGTTGGTGTGCACCGCCTCGAAGATATCGCCGCGCTCCAGCGGCGTCTCGACCTTCTCGAACTCCTTGAAGAGTCCCTGCACTACCTTGTGCTGGTCTCGGATGATGCTTACAGGATCCATCTTGGGCATAGTGTTGTCCTCCCTTCTCTCTGGAATTCTCGAAACTAGGCCGACCGCTCGCGGCGCTCTTCGTAGTCGCCGCGGGAGTCGCCTTCGGCGTCCTTGTGCTCGCGTGTCATCTCGTGGATGCGTGCCCGGATAGTCTCGACGCTCTCGCCGGTGCGCTCCTTGATCTTGCCGATGAGGGCCTCCAGGTTGCCGCGCGCTTGCTCGAAGTCATCGTCGCTGAGCTTGCCCCAGGTGGCACGGATCTTGCCGCGAATCTGGTCAAACTTGCCTTCGGTCTGTGGGTCGTGCATGTTACCTCCTCTTAGTCTCAAACCTATGTCCCACGATAGGCCGAAGCTCCTTGCGCGGGCATACAGGAGCTACGTGCGGCGCTAACAATCCCCTATCAGAGCTTTTGCGGCGGCGATTCCAGGCTGTGATGGCGGCGCGCGCCGCTATACTGGTGGCATGAGAACCGCCGAGCTGTTCCTGCGCTGCCTGGAGAACGAAGGCGTCGACTACATCTTCGGCGTCCCGGGTGAGGAGGTACTGTCATTGCTCGATGCCTTGCTGGATAACGAGCGCATCCGCTTCATCTCTACCCGGCACGAGCAGGGAGCGGCCCTGATGGCTGACGTCTACGGCCGCCTGACTGGCCGGCCGGGCGTTTGCCTCTCGACCCTGGGGCCCG
Organism: Dehalococcoidia bacterium; assembly: GCA_035650635.1. Taxonomy (GTDB): domain Bacteria; phylum Chloroflexota; class Dehalococcoidia; order SM23-28-2; family DASRHH01; genus DASRHH01. Next base: position 17,784 of record DASRHH010000004.1, read on the forward strand.
GCGCCACCAACCTGATGACCGGTGTGGCGGACGCTTATCTGGACCACGCGCCGCTCGTCGCGATCACCGGCCAGGTCCCATTCGAGAGGATTCACAAGGAATCGCACCAGTACGTCGACACGATCGACCTCTTCCACGCGATCACCAAATGGCAGGCCCGCGTCGCCTACCCGGAGGTGCTGCCGGAAGTCGTCCGCAAGGCCTTCAAGGTGGCGATCGCCGAAAAGCCGGGCCCGACGCACATCGAGATCTCGGAGGAGGTGGCGGCCCTGCCGGCGCCGCCGGCCGAGCCGCTGCGGGTGACGCCTGTCGCTTATCCGGACCCCTCGCCGGCGGCAATCAATGCCGCGCGCGACCTTATCTGCGCCGCCCGCCGGCCGATGATCCTGGCCGGGAACGGCGTCATCCGCCGTCGCGCGGCCCAGGACTTGCGGGCGTTCGCGGCCCAGGCCGGGATCGCGGCGGTCAACACCTTCATGGGCAAGGGAGTGATGGGCTACAAGAACCCGCTGGCCCAGCTTACCGTGGGCCTGCAGAACCGCGACTACGACCTCTCCGGCCTGGCCGATGCCGATGTCGTGATAGCTGTGGGCTACGACTTGGTGGAGTTCGCGCCCCGGCTCTGGAATCCGTGGCGCGACAAGACGATCATCCACATCGATACGCTGCCGGCAGAGGTCGACGAGAACTACCTGCCGGCGGTCGAGATCGTCTCGGAGATCGGCGCGGCCCTGCGCGACCTCAAGGATGTCTGCGAGCCGCGCTCCGCGCCGGAGGGCCAGACCTCGTTGAAGTCGCTCGTCCTGACGGAGCTGCAGGCCCACGCGAACGACGACTCCTTCCCGATGAAGCCGCAGCGCCTCCTCAGTGACTTGCGGCGCGTCCTGGCGGACGACGACCTGCTGATCAGCGACGTCGGGGCGCACAAGCTCTGGGTGGCGCGGCTCTTCCCGGCGGAGACGCCGAACAGCGTCATCGTCTCTAACGGCTTCGCCACGATGGGCATCGCGCTGCCCGGAGCTATCGCGGCCAAGCTGGCCGAGCCGCACAGGCGGGTAGTGGCGCTGACCGGCGATGGCGGCCTGTTGATGAACGTGCAGGAGCTGGAGACGGCGAAGCGGTTGGGGACCGCGTTCGTGCTGCTTGTCTGGGTGGACGATGGCTATGGCGTCATTCGCTGGAAGCAAGAGACGCGCTTCGGCCGCACCTCAGGAGTCGATTTCGGCAACCCGGACTTCGTGCAGCTCGCAGCCTCCTTCGGGCTGCCGGGGTTCCAGGTGGAGCGACCACAGGACTTCGCGCCAACGCTCGAGCGGGCCCTGGCGCTCGATATGCCTTCGCTAATCGCGGTGCCGGTGGACTACCGCGAGAACCATCGCCTGACCGCCGCCCTGGGTGAGGTGCAGGTCACGATTTAGCGGCTCCAGCAGCCCGCCGCCTGCGACCCGTCTTCTGCTGACGCTCGGCTTTTTCGGCTACGTCCGCCACGTCGCGTGCTTCGCGGGCCAGTTCCTTGTACTCCTCTCGCACCTTGTCCAACTCGCCTTCGTCCAGCTCCTCCAGGTCAAGGACTGTGTTCTGGGCGCCCTGTATGGCGCGAATGATTTCGTCCAGCTTGATCTGAAGGGCCGTGCTATCGCGGTTCTGGGTGTTCTGGATGAGGAATACGGCCAGGAACGTAATGATGGTGGTGGCGGTATTGATAACCAGCTGCCACGTGTCGCTGAAGCCGAAGATCGGCCCACTGATGATCCAGCAGAGAATGACTGTTCCGGCAATGAGGAACGCATACTGGCTGCCCAGTGCGCGCGCGGCCGCCGAGGCCATTCGCTGGAACAGCGGTGTGTGGTTCCGGTCGTTTGCCAGCGCCTCTTCGCTTGCCATTATTTCTCCTTGCCGATCGACGGTTAGAGCGGACCCCAGGGACGGCGTGGCAGGCCGTGCAGCGCCAGGGCGATGGCCTTAACCACGGGGTCGTTTTCCAGGCGCAGGTCTTCCGGCTGCGGCAGCAGGTCCTTTAGCTCCACGAATCGGGGGTCAGGCGGCAGGTGCAGCTGTCCATCCCGTAACAAGATATACAGCCGTGAGAGCAGCGCCTGCTTGCCGGCCCGCACTTCGCGGTCGTTGACCTCGTACTCGTCGCCGAAGGTGACCGCGACCGACCAGACGCGCGCAGGCAGGTGCCGTGCTTCCAGGGCGCCAAGCAAGTCAGAGCCGCCATCCGCAACATCGATGTAGATGTCCGGACGCGTCTCCAGCGGCCCGACCTCAGCCAGGACGGTGCAGAGCGCGTCGATAATCTCTTCGCCTGGAGCAGCGGGCAGTCGCTCCAAACGGCGCGCGGTGTAATGCCGCTCCACGCCCGGGCGCTGCGATTCGTCGCCGCTGCCCGCCGAGTCGGGAGGCCCCTCGTCCTGCAGTACGGCTATGCCGATCTGCCCCTGGCCGAAGGCAGCCCCTACGCTGACGTGGCCGGCTGCGGCATCCTCTTCGCGCGGAGGGCCGCCCTCCGCCTCAAAGCGCTCGATATCGTCCGGGCGAACATGTCTGCCACCCCTGGATGTCATACCTGGATGATGGGGCGTAAGCGGTGAAATAGGGCTCAATGGCAAGCAAAGGCTGGTTACAAAGCCGTAGCAACGCGCTGTGGCGGGAGTGCATGGGAGTCGAACCCACCCGGGACGGGTACACCGCCCCGCGACCGTTTTGAAGACGGCAGGAGCCACCGGGCCCCTTCCACTCCCGCGATTTATTCGCCCTGGTAATCGCCGATGAGGTCTTGCTTGAGCCGCACGTAGATGGGGATGCGCTTCTTGGGCTCGCCCTGGATGCTGACGAGGAAGTGGTACTCCCCGGGCTCAGGGAACGTCAGGCCGCTCAGCGGCAGGATGCTCGGTATCTCGAGCGGGTAGCCGCCGAGGTCGCGCGTGATGTTAACCTCGCCGTTGATGTCCCGGCCGACGATGCCGTCCGAGTTGATCAGCTGCAGCCTTATGGCCTGCCGCGTGTCGAACTCCGCAGGCTCCGCAACCAGGTTAAGCACGACGTAAAGCTCATAGCCGGCCAGCGGAAAAAAGGGGCTGTAAACCTGGTCGAAGATGCCGCGGGCGTTGAGTTTGCCAGTGACGAACTCGGCATGGTCAGCAAGAAACGCAAGCGATACTTCCATGGCTGCGAGAGTATATCATGCGAACCTGTGCCGTCCGGCCGGGCAGCTATTCGCGGAAGTGGTTGGAGATGTAGTGGTCGGCGGTGATAGCCGCCGTCACGCCATCTCCAACCGACGTCGCGACCTGGCGGGCGGAGTGCGTCCGAACGTCGCCGGCGGCGTAGAGTCCGGGCAACTCCGTCTCCATCCACTCGTTCACCGGGATGTGGCCGCCCTCGTCCAGCTTCAGCAGGCCGTCCAGGAACTCGATGTTTGGGTGCTGGCCGATGAAGATGAAGATCGCTTTCACCGGCAGCTGCGACTCCTCACCGGTGACCGTGTTGCGCAGCTTCAGCGACTCGACTTCGTCCTCGCCGACGACCTCGGTCACGACGGTGTTCCAGATGAAGTCCATCTTCGGGTTGGCGAAGGCGCGCTCCTGCAAGATGGCGCTGGCCCGCAGCTCATCCCGGCGGTGAATGAGGTGGGTCTTGGAGGCGTAGCGGGTGGTGAAGAGCCCCTCCTCCACGGCTGCGTCGCCGCCGCCGACGATCGCGACCGCGACGTCCTTGAAGAACGCCGCATCGCAAGTAGCGCAGTAGGAGACGCCGTGGCCGATCAGCCGGTCCTCGCCGGGGATGCCCAGGCGGTTGTAGTCGGCGCCGCTGGTGATGATCAGGGCTCTAGCCAGGAACTCCTCGGCTTCGGTGTGGATCAGCCACTTGTCGCCCGACTGCTCAAGGCCGCTAACGGAGGTGTAGTTCGTCTCCAGGCCGTAGTTCTCTGCATGCTTGAGCATCGCCTGGGCCAGATCGAAGCCGTTGATGGACTCGATGCCAGGGTAGTTCTCTACCGTCTCCGTCAGGGCGATCTGCCCGCCGATGACGCCCTTCTCCAGGAGAAGCGTGCTGCGGCGGCCGCGGGCCGCATAGAGGCCGGCGGCGAGACCGCCCGGTCCGCCGCCGATAATTACGATATCGTATTCAGTAGCCAAGGCCCCTCCTGTGGGCTGTGCCGGTCTTAGGCGAGGGCTTTATCAATGCTGCGCTTGAGATTCGTCTTGGGCTGGAAGCCGATGATCTGGTCGACAGTCTTGCCGTCCTTGAAGACCATCAGAGTCGGGATGCTGCGGATGCCGTAACGCATGGCAACGTTGATGTTGTCGTCAGTGTTGAGCTTGACGAACTTGACCTTGCCTTCGTACTCAACGGCCAGCTCTTCGACGATCGGGGCTACCATGCGGCAGGGGCCGCACCAGGGCGCCCAGAAGTCGACGAAGACCGGTGTGGCCGCCTGCAGGACGTCGCTGTCAAAGCTGGCGTCGGTTACTTCTTCTGGTTTCGCCATTGATTAAATTCCTCCTTGGTTGACTTCGCTTCGCCTGTATTCTAATATACCCCTTGGGGGTATGTCAAGGGAGGCGACTATGGTCCGACAACAGGATGATACAGCAGCGCTCCTTTCGCGGCTACGGCGCATTGAAGGCCAGGTTCGCGGCATCCACCGCATGCTGGAGGAGGGTCGCGTCTGCGAGGACCTGTTGACGCAACTGCTGGCCGCGCGCAGCGGGCTGGACCAGGTGTCGTTGCTGGTGCTGGAGCGGCATGTCGATAATTGCGTGCTGGCCGACCTCCCAGACGAGACCCGCAAGAGCCTGGAGCAGGCGCTGCGCCACTGGCTGCGCTTCGGCAGCACCGCTCCCCAGGATGATGCACCCCTGCCTGCCGAATAGCCGAGCCGTGCTCTACATTTTCCACGGGGACGATACCTTCTCCCTGCAGCAGGCTCTGGACGAGGTCAAGGCGGGCCTCGCCCTCGGGAGCCTGGAGGAGTCGAACACGACGCGCCTGGGGCCGCAGACGACGCCGCAGGAGCTGATCGCGATCTGCAGCACGGCGCCCTTCTTGGCGCCGGCTCGGTTGGTTATCGCCGAGGGTGTGCTGGGACGCGCCGACGGCCAGGGTGGAGGCCGGCGCCGCGGCGCTGCCAGCGAGGGAGCCGGCGACTGGACAGCCTTCCTGGAGTTTTTGCCGATGATGCCGGAGTCGACGCATCTGGCCCTCCTGGAGGGCAAGCTCTCCGCGCGTAACGAGCTCTATCAGCAGCTGAAGCCGCATGCCCAGGAGCGCAGCCTCAACTTGCCGCAGCCGCGCGATTGGGACGGTTGGGCCCAGCATTGGCTGCGCGATCAGGCCAAGGAGCTTGGCCTGCAGCTGGACGACGCCGGCGTTAGACTTCTCGTGGAGCTCGTGGAGACGACCCTTTGGGCGCTCGATGCCGAGTTGAAGAAGCTAGCCGCTTACGCCGCTGGCGGGTCTATTGGCCGCAAGGAGGTGCAGGCGCTGGTCACGCCCTCGCGGGAACACAGTGTCTTCCCCGTCGTCGATGCCATCGTCGAAGGCCAGCCGGGCAAAGCCCTCAAGCTGCTCTCACAACTGGACCTGCGCGATGAAGGGCCAGAGTACCCGTTCTTCATGTTGCTGCGCCAGTACCGGCTGCTGGTGCAGGCGGCAGCGCTTCTGGCACAGGGCTCCAGTGCCGAAGCCATCCGGCAAACCCTGGGGGTAAGAAACGAGTTCGCGTTCAAGAAGCTTCTGCAACAGGCCCGCCGCTACACGGTGCCGCAGTTGCGCGAGGCTTACGAGCGGTTGCAGGAAGCAGACCTCTCGGTAAAGCGAGGCCTGGCGGAGCCGGAAACGGCGCTGGACCTGCTGGTCTACGACCTGGCGGAGATCAGCAGGCTGCCGAAAGTGGCCGGCGCTTAGCTCAGCGAGCGGATAACGGTGACCACGCGGCCCTGTATCTCCACGTTGTTGGCCTCCGTGTAGATGGGCTGCATGGCGGAGTTGGCCGGCTGCAATCGAACACGCTGGCCCTCGCGATAGAACTTCTTGAGCGTCGCCTCAGACTCTCGCTTGAGCCAGGCGGCCACCATCTCGCCGTCGTCGGCGGTCTGGGCGGCCTCCATGACTACGATGTCGCCGTCGTTGATCAGGGCGTCGATCATCGAATTGCCCTTGACGCGAACGGCGTAGACGTTCTCGTGGCCGCCCAACATCTCGGCGGGCAGCGACACGATGTCCTCGGCCGGCGTGGTGAACGTCTCTTCCGTCGGCACCGGGATCGGCTGGCCGGCAGCGATGGCGCCGAGAACCGGCACCTCGACGACGCGGGTACGCCGGCTGCCCGGCGACGTCAGCTCGATGCCGCGCGAGACCTCGCGATCGCGCCTGATCAGGCCCTGCTTCTCCAGTATGCGCAGATTGTAGTCGACGACGGAGGTGGAGCTGATGCCGCAGGCCTCCTGGATCTGGCGGATGCTGGGCGGGTAGTCGTGCTTATCGACAAAGTCCCGGATCGCCCCCAGGATACGGTGCTGCTTCGGCGAAAGCTCCTTCATTGGTCTCCTTTTCCGGTCGCTCCGTTATGGAACGTCTGTTCGTTAGAACAAGTGTAGTAATACGCCTGGAGGCTGTCAATACTTTTCTCGAAGAAATATTGGCCGCCCTTGGGCCAGGCTTTACAATAGGACAACATCTTTGCGGGACATTTTCGCCAGAGGAGAGAACGCTTGCGCGAGAACGAGACGAACGGCGCCCCAAACCCGGACGAAAGCGAAGAGAACAAGCGCGCGCTCGTGGTGACAGCCCACCCGGACGATTCGGAGTTCGGCTGCGCCGGCACTGCCTACAAGTGGACACAGGAGGGCTGGGAGTTCTATTACCTGATTTGCACCGACGGCTCCAAGGGGTCAGAGGACCCGGAGATGACGCCCGAGAAGCTCGTGCCGCTGCGTCGCGAAGAGCAACGGGCAGCGGCGAAAGTGCTGGGCGTGAAGGACGTCTTCTTCTTGGATAACGTCGATGGCACCCTGACCTACACCCGAGAGCTGATGCGAGAGGTGGTCCGCTACATCCGCAAGATCAAGCCGAGGGCCGTCTTCACCCACGACCCGACGCAGATCATCCGCAACGCCTTCATCAACCACCCGGACCACCGTTGCGCAGGCACCGTCGCAATCGATGCCGTTTATCCGATGGCCCGCAACCGGCCCAGCTTTCCGGAGCTGCTGGACGAGGGTCTGGAGTCCTTCAAGGTGCGGGAGCTCTACCTCTTCAACGGCGAAGAGCCCACGTTCGAGGTCGATATCACCGATGCACTGGAGGTCAAGATCCAGGCGCTGCGCTGTCATGACAGCCAGTTCGACAACTTTGAGCAGATGGAGAAGTTCTTTCGCGAACGTTTTGTCGAGCCCGACGGACGCTTCCTGGAGAAGTTCCGTCGCATAGAAATGAGGATCTGATGCGATATGTACGTTTTGAGCAAGGCGGCCAGGTCCGCCACGGCATCGTCGAAGGCGATTCGGTGCGCAGCATCGATGGCGATCTCTTCGGCCGTCACGAGGTCACCGGCAAGCCGACTCCGCTGGGCGCGGTGAAGCTGCTGGCGCCGGTCATGCCGGGCAAGGTCCTGGCCACTGCCGTCAACTACCACAGCCACGTTGCCCAGAGCCGCGCCGTCCTCAATGAGGATGAGGCACCCAAACAGCCGGAGCTCTTCTACAAGCCCACCTCCTGCATCATCGGTCCCGAGGAGGCGGTGATCCGGCCAGCCAGCTACGACGGACGCTTGGATGCCGAGGGCGAAATGGTGGCGGTCATCGGCAAGCGCGCCAGCAAGGTATCGCCGGAGGAAGCCCTTGGCTACGTCTTCGGCTATACTTGCGGCAACGACGTATCCGCTCGGCAGTGGCAGCGCGGCGACATCCAGTGGTGGCGTGCCAAGGGCTCTGACACCTTCGGTGCCCTCGGGCCCTGGATCGAGACCGACCTCGACCCCACCAACGTGGAGCTGAGAACCCGCGTCAACGGCAAGGAGCTACAGTCCACCAACACCAATCTCATGGTGCACAACGTCGCCAAGCTGGTCAGCTTCATTTCCGGCGTGGTCACCCTTGAGCCCGGCGATATCATTTACACGGGCACCCCGGGGGAAACGCCGGAGTTGCAGCCGGGGGACACGGTTGAGGTTGAGATCCAGGGAATCGGCGTGCTGAAGAACCCGGTACAAGCCGGCTAGCACCCGCAGCAAAAAGAAACGCTCCCCATTTTTCGGGGAGCGTTTTCTATTGCCTGATTCGAGCGCTAGTTGCGCTGCTGTTCCGGGTTGACGACCAAGAACTGATGCATGATCTCCTGCCCCCTGGCGCCGACGCCCAGGTCCAGGCAGTCGCAGTAGGTGGAGTAGATCGTACGGTCCAGGAGCTGCGCACCACCCTCGTTGAGGTTGCCGCTTTGCTCGAAGCGCAACTGGAGCACGTGCTCCAGCCGGGCGAGGAAGTAGAACTGAAGAGGGGTCAGGCCAGAGCTTATGACTTCGGTGGTGGGCTGGATCGTGTCTTCCACAGTGTCCTCCGTCTCACTCCTGGGATTGCCGTAACCTCAGGATACGAAGCCCCTTCGCCAGGCGCAAGCGAAAAAGTGTGGATAAAGCGGCGATGTGGGTAAATAAGCCGTTAAACGAGTAGGCCAGTGAGCGATGCGCCCTGCTTTTAGAGACGGAGCTTGCCGTGTGAGGGCTGGCGTCTCCGCTGCCGGTGGTCGTTATTGAGCTCGGCCTGGAGATCGAGAGCCGGGATCGCACCGACTTCATGCACGTAGCCGCAGCAGATGCAGGTGCTGTAAGCGCCGTGCCAGTCCTCTTCGTAAATCATCGAGCCGTTGCAGCGCGGACACGCCCTCTTCGGTTCAACGACTTGCATTCCCATCCCCTCCTCTTTGGCCATAAAAAAAGCCAGGTACAGCATTTGCTGACATGGCCCTTCCAATCGCCTCCGAGGTTAGTTGACGGGTTCGGGTCGAAAGGCAGAGACCCTACTCACTGAGCCGGAAGTTTCGGCGGGGCCAGTGAGATTCACCCCGAAATTAGGTCCCCCGGTCCGCTAACGGATTCGGCGTGTCCTATTTGTGACTCATTTAACATACTACTGATAGAAGGCACCGCTGTCAACTATTTGGGGCAGCGCTAGAAGACCGAAAGCGTGGCGCCGCCATCGACGGCGATGGTTGTGCCGGAGATGTAGCGCCCCTTGTCCGAGGCCAGGAACGCCACCAGGTTGGCGATATCCTCTGGATCGCCCAGGTAGCCGAGCGGCACGCCCGCTTCCTCCATGCGCACGATCTCCTCGAACGGCCTGTGCTCCATGGCGGCGCGTTCTTCCATTAACGCCATCCGTCGCGCCGTCGCGATCTTCCCGGGACAGATGTTGTTCACGGTGATGCCATCCGCGCCTAGCTCCCGCGAGAGCGTCTTCGCCAGCCCCACGACGCCCAGGCGCGCCGTGTTGGAGAGGATGAGCCGGTCCATCGGCTCCTTCACGGCGACGGAGGTGATGTTGATGATGCGGCCGTTGCCGCTGCGCTTCAGGTGCGGCAGCGCGTCCCGTGTCAGCCGCACGACCGACATCAGGTTCTGGTCAATCGCCTGGCGCCAGGTCATTTCGTCGTGGTCAGTGAAGAGGCCGGTGGGCGGGCCGCCAGCGTTGTTGACGATGATGTCGATTCGGCCGAAGCGCTCAGCGGTTGCCACGACCAGCCGCTGGATGTCGTCCGGCCGCGCCATGTCGCAGACCTGCGAGAGCACGGAGCGTCCCGACGCCTCGCGGATCTCGTTGGCCGTCGCCTCCAGGGCGTCGGTGTGGCGGGCGGATATCGCGACGTCGCAGCCCTCGGCGGCGAGGGTCGCGGCGATTGCCTTGCCGATGCCCTGGCTGGAGCCGCCGACAATAGCGACGCGCCCTGTCAGCCCGAAGTCCATGGCCCTCATTATGGCGGCGGCCACTAGCAGTCACAACCGCGCCGGCTTCCGATGTCCTAGCGTAGGACTGAGCGAGCGCTTGTCAGGCCAACCGCGAATAAGGCGATGCTGACGGCCAGGCTGGCCCCGAAGTAGAAGATCGCCTTGACGGTTTCGCCATCGCGGGCCATCGTCGACGCGTCGTAGATGAACGTCGAATAGGTGGTCATGCCGGCCAGGAAGCCGGTTGTAATGAAAGAGCGTGTCGCCGGTGGCAGATCGCCGCGCTGTTCCACGATGCCGATAATGATGCCCAGGCTGAGGCAGCCAATGAGGTTGGCGGCAAGAGTGCCGAACGGGAAAGAACCTCCAAGAAGGCGGTGACTCCAAACTGATAGCCCGTACCGGGCGACAGAGCCGATGGCTCCGCCCACAGCTACCGCGATGACGATCATTGAGTTCTTTCAGGCATAAAGAAAGCCTCCTCCAGTACACCTGGTAGAGGCCATCAGCAGAAGTGCGGTTCGGCGCTCAGAGCGCGCGAGCGAGCCTCATCGCTCGAAGGCAGAATACGGTTCGGGCCCGTGTTGCGGCAAGTGGAAGCGTTCATAAAATGGCATGTTGACTTTCCGAAAACGGGGCGCCATAATGCGCGCAATCGAATATCGCATGGCAAGGGTGCCCGTGGCGTCGTCAGACGCCGGGGGTCAAAAGCGAAGCCGGTGAGAGGCCGGCGCTGTCCCGCAACTGTATCCCGCTCCTGAGGCGGGGAGCCAGGTCGCCTGCCTTTGTCGATGCTCAGCCTTCGAGGAAAGGTATGGGTCAAGGTTGTCGACGCGCCCTTGCCCCAGAGGCAAGGGTTTTCGTTCGGTGACTGCCATACCTCCCGGAGAGAATCTAGGGAGGTTTTCTTATGGGACGCTGGCGCGTACCCCTTGTACTGGCGGCTATCCTGGCCGCGCTCATGCTCATGGTTGCTTGCAACGACAATGGCAGCGAAAAGCAGCCGGCCGCTACGCAAACGACGAGTGGCTACCCGGTCTCTGTGACCGATGCCAAGGGCAACCGGGTGACGTTCGACTCGGCGCCGCAGCGCATCGTCGTGCTCTCGCCCGGACACGTCGAGACGCTGTTTGCGATCGGCGCCGGCAGCAGCATCGTCGGGGTCGACCAGAACACGGACTACCCGCCGGAGGCGGCTCGTCTGCCCAAGCTCAGCGGTTTCCAGCCTAATCTGGAGGCCATCGCCGCCTCGCGACCGGACCTCGTGATCATGTTCTACGATCCGGGCGATCTCCAAACCTCGCTCAGCCGCCTCAACATCAAGTCGCTGCTGCTGGCGACGCCGAAAACGGTCGCCGGCATCTTCGACCAGATGGAGCAGTTGGGGCAGGTGACGGGGCACAGCCGCGAGGCGACGGACCTGCGCAAGCGACTGGAGGCGCGCATACAGGCGGTGACCGCGAAGTTGGGTACTGTCCAGCAGGGCCCGCGAGTCTACCATGAGCTGGACCCCGGCCTCTTCACAGCCTGCCCCGGCGACTTCATCAACGACGCCTACACCATCCTCAAGGCGCAGAACATCGCGAAGAGCGCCGGTGTCCCCTGCCAGCTCAGCCAGGAGGCCCTGATCGCGGCCAATCCGCAGGTCATTGTGCTGGCGGACGAGCCGGCAGGCGTCACCGTGGCCTCGGTGAAAGCTCGCGCCGGTTGGGCCAGCATAGCGGCGGTTCAAAACAACGCGGTCTATGTCGTCGATGCGGACGTCTTCAGCCGGCCCGGCCCGCGCATCGTCGATGCGATAGAGCAACTGGGCAAGCTGCTCTATCCGGAAAAGTTCTGATGGGGCAGGCGGGTCTCGTTGCGCCGGAGGCAGAGGCGGCCCAGATCCGCCTCTACCTGGCGCAGCGCCGCCTGACCTGGCCCCGTCTCTCGCTTGGCCTGCTGGCACTGGCGGCTGCGCTCGTCCTCGGCCTGGCGGTCGGCCCGGCAAACATCCCGCTATCCGATACGGTGCGCATCCTGCTCTCGCACCTGCCCGGGGTGCATCTATCGGATAGCATGCCAGCTGCCTGGGACGACATTATCTGGCAGGTGCGACTGCCGCGCGTCCTCACAGCGGGCCTGGTCGGTGCGACGCTGGCGATGAGCGGCGTGACCTACCAGGGCGTCTTCCGCAACCCGCTAGCTGAGCCCTACCTCATCGGCGTGGCGGCCGGCGCCGCCCTGGGCGCGACGATTGTGATCGTCTCACCGCTGCACTACGCTTTCGGCGGCTTCAGCATCCTACCGCTGGCGGCTTTCGCGGGCGGCCTTTCGGCGGTCGCCGTCACCTACGCCATCGCCCGCGTCGGCAGCAGCGTCCCCATGGTCACGCTGGTGCTGGCCGGCGTTGCCGTCTCCTCACTGGCGACGTCGTTGACCTCGCTGCTGATGATCCTGGAGACGAACCGCATCCTGACAATCCTCTCCTGGACTCTGGGTGGCTTCAACCTCAGCTCCTGGGACCGGCTCTTGTGGGCGCTGCCTTATATCCTGCCGGCGATGGCGGTGATCCTCGTCTTCGGACGCTCTCTCAACGTGCTGCAGCTGGACGAGGACCAGGCGCAGCAGGTTGGGCTGGAAGTCGAGCGAACGCGACTGCTGCTGCTGGCGGCGTCATCGCTGGCGGCGGC
>DASRHH010000005.1:0-3241 GCA_035650635.1 Dehalococcoidia bacterium
CTCTTCCTGTGCCTTCTTGTACTGCGCGTAGGCCCACTCGCCCATCCTGTGCGGCGCGCCGACGGCCTCCGCCAACTCGTTGCCCAGCATGAGGTCCTTGGCGATCATGTCCACGCCGCCCGTCTCCTCCGTCCCGAAGTCGCGCTGCAGGATCATCTTGAAGAACGGCTCAAAGGCGCGGAAGGAGCCCGCACTCACCGGCATAATCTTGTAGAGCGTGCCCAGATCCAGCCCGGCCTTGGCGCCGGTCAGCATGCCCTCTGCCGCTGTGATCAGGTTGCAGTAGCCCACGTACTGCGTGATCAGCTTCGCCATGCAGCCGGTACCGACATCGCCAAGGTGGAAGAGGTTCTTGCCCATGGCCTCCAGTACCGGCAGGTACTTCTCGAAGGTGGCCCTGTCGCCGCCGACCATGAAGGTCAGCGTACCCGCCGCCGCGCCGGTGCTGCCGCCGCTGATCGGCGAGTCCAGTAGCTGCACGCCCTTGCTCTGGCACAATTCCGCTACCTTCTTCACTACTACCGGCGAGTTGGTGGTGGTATCGAAGATGGCGCTGCCAGGCTTCAGGCCGGCCAGCAGGCCGTTCTGCGGGTCCGTCAGCACATCCTCGAACTGCTTGGGGCCAGGCAGTGCCGTGAACACCACCTCGCACTGTTCGCCCAGCTCGCGGGCCGTCTCCGCCCAACTGGCGCCGGCGTCCAGGATGTTCTGCGCCCGGAACTGCCGCCGGGTGTTGACGACGGTGTCGTAGCCGGCCTTGACGACGTTGATCGCCATCGGGTTGCCCATGTCGCCGGTGCCGATGAATCCAACCTTCATTGCTTTCTCCTCCTGGCTTTTGAAAACGTGAGACCTAATGTAGCGCAGCGGGACTCAGGTGCCAATGTCGCTTCTGCCCGACAATGCGACCTGACATTGTCGAAAATCTTGATTCCCTTGCTCGCGCTGCTAGAATAGGGTCTCACAAACGCCTTTAGCCAAAGGGGGAGCAAAATCATGGCAGACGACATTGCCCAGCGCGGCTACACGAATCCCGATGTCCTGGTCTCCACCGGTTGGGTAGCGGAGCACCTCAACGACCCCGACGTTCGCATGGTCGAATCCGACGAAGACCCGCTGCTCTATCCGGCGGGCCACGTGCCGGGCGCCGTCCAGATCGACTGGGTGCGCGACCTCAACGACCCGGTGAAGCGAGACTACCTGCAGCAGGCGCAGTTCGAAGAGCTGATGTCACGCAATGGCATCTCCAACCACACCACCGTCGTTCTCTACGGCGATCGCAACAACTGGTGGGCCACCTACGCTTACTGGGTCTTCCAGCTCTTCGGCCACAAAAACGCGAAGATTATGGACGGCGGCCGCATCAAGTGGGAGAAGGAAGGGCGCGAGCTAACGCGAAACGTGCCGAATTACCCGGCGGCCAACTACGTGGCACCCAAGCGAGACGACAGCAAGATTCGCGCCTTCCGTGACCAGGTCCTCAAGCATGCAGAGAGTAAGCGCCCGCTGGTGGACGTCCGCAGCCCCGCCGAGTACACGGGCGAGCGCCTGCACATGGAGGACTACCCCAACGAGGGTGCTTTGCGCGGCGGCCACATCCCCGGCGCCAAGAACATCCCCTGGGCTCGCGCGGTGAATACGGAGGACGGCACCTTCAAGACCGCCGCCGAATTGCGGGAGATCTACGAGCAGGAGAATGGCATCCGGCCCAGCGACGACGTGGTCGCCTACTGCCGCATCGGCGAGCGCAGCAGCCACACCTGGTTTGTTCTCACCAACCTGCTGGGCTACAAGAACGTGCGCAACTACGACGGCAGCTGGACGGAGTGGGGCAACTCTGTGGGCGTGCCCATCGAGAAGTAAGTGAGGCATATGGCCAGAAAAGACGTGCCGCAGGCACTGGCGGAAGTAATCGACGAGTTCGATTCGCTCGACCGCAACGAGAAGACCGACCTGCTGATCGAGTTCGCCGACCGCTTCCAGGAGGTGCCGCCGGCAGTGGCCAAGCGCCCCTTCCCGGAGGAGCATCGCGTCCAGCGTTGCGAATCGGAGGCCTATGTCTGGGTGGAGCCGCTGGATGGCCGGCGGATCGCCCTGCATTTCGCAGTGGAGAATCCACAGGGCATCTCCGCCAAGGCTCTGGCCGTGATCCTGGAGGAGACGCTCTCCGGCGGCGATGCGGAGGAGATAGCTAAGCTGCCGCAGGACATCGTCTTCGACATCTTTGGCCGCGAGATCTCCATGGGTAAGGGTCAGGGTCTGATGGGCATGGTCTCTCTGGTCGCCTCCTCCGCCAAGCGAGCGCTGGCCAGCAGCCAGAACTAGATTCTTCGGTCAACAGCAACGCGTTGGACAGCCTGCCGCCTCTTCGCTAGCATAGGTAGCTGATATGAGGCGCCGGCCAGACGGGAGACCTGTGGCTTGAGTCAGAGGCACTGGCGGTCGCCGCGCCGCCGCTCGCCACGGCGCACCGGCATCTCCCTCCTGATCTTCATCCTCCCCTTCCTCCTGCTTGCCCTCGCTCTCAATTTCGTCCTGGCGGACGGCGGCTCGCACCCCAGCAGCACCGTCGTCTCCTGCACCAACTCCGCCTGCGCGACAGACGTCCGGCCGACATCCGGCGCCAATCCACTACAGCCGCCCAGCGGCAGCAGCCGCCTGGGTGCACCGCAGAAGTTAAGCGGCGAACGCGTCCCAGATTTCACCGCTCGCTCAGCGGCTATCATCGAAGGCGACTGCGGCGCCACGGTCTTCGAGTTCAATGACCACATGCACATGCCGCCGGCCAGCATCACCAAGATCGTGACAGCGCTGGTAGCCGCTGATCAGTTCGGCCTGGACGAAATGGTCGACATCAACATCGACGGCGCGGCCTTCTCGATGCAGACGGACGCTACGGTCATGGGCCTGGCGCCCGGCATGCGGCTCTCCGTGCGAGACCTCCTCTACGGCTTGCTGCTGTCCTCCGCCGCCGACGCCGCCCTGGCACTGGCCGACCACCAGCCGGGCGGCCTGCCGGTGTTCCTGCAGTTGATGGACGCGAAGGCGGCATCGCTGGGCCTGCGCGACAGCCATTTCGCGAACCCCCACGGCCTGGACGAGCCCGCGCTCTACACCTCGTCCTTCGATATGGTCCAACTGGGCCGCGAGCTGTTGCGCAACCCGCAGCTGGCTCAGATCGTGCGGACGGAGGTCTATCAGCCGGCATGGGACGGGCCGCAGCTCTGGAACGGCAACGGGC
>DASRHH010000006.1:0-9311 GCA_035650635.1 Dehalococcoidia bacterium
TTGTAGATCGCCACGCCCAGGATCATGGCGCCGATGTTCTCCGCCGACATCGACTCGAAGAGGTCGGCGCCACGGCCGGCGCAGTCACCCACGTTGTCGCCCACCAGGTCGGCCACCACGGCGGCGTTGCGCGGGTCGTCCTCCGGGATGCCAGCCTCCACCTTGCCGACCAGGTCCGCACCCACGTCGGCGGCCTTGGTGTAGATACCGCCGCCCAATTGCGCGAACAGCGCCACGAAACTGGCGCCGAAGCCGAAGCCGACGATGAGGAACGGCGCGATGCTGGGCGGGTGGTTCAGCAAGCGGCTGTAGACCAGGAAGATGCTGGAGACGCCCAGCAGGCTCAGCGCCACTACCAGGAAGCCGGAAACGGCGCCGCCGCGTAATGATACCGTGATCGCTTCCTTGAGGCTGCGATTGGCGGCGGAGGCCGTGCGGACGTTGGAGCGCACCGAGATGTACATGCCGATGTAGCCAGAAAGCGCGGACGCCGCCGCGCCACAGAGGAAGGCGATGCCTGTGAGCAGTCCCTCTTCCCAGCGATCGACGATCTTGGCGCCGAACTGGATCTGCCCGCCCGAATTCGTGATCTCCTTCACGCCTTCCGAGACGCCGCCAACGATCAGTGTGACCGCTACGGCCGTGACGACGGCCATGATCGCGATGGTGCTGTATTGGCGGCGCAGGAAAGCCATCCCACCCTCGAAGATCATAGCTGCGACGTCTTGCATCTCCTTGGTGCCGGTGTCCCGGCGCAGTACGTCATATGCAAGCCAGATTGAGAAGAGCACCCCGGCAAAGCCGGCCACCGGCACTAGCCAGACAAGTTCCACCTGGTTATCCCTCCACTGATGTTCTAATAGAGTATGCGCTTGTTCATCTGACGCAAAGAGTCCGCGTTGATTCTAAACGGAAGCTGCCCCTTGAAGCCAGCGAAGCGCTGCGAACCGTCCGGCGGGCCCTGCGAATGGTGCCCCCGGCGGGATTCGAACCCGCGATTTCCACCTTGAAAGGGTGGCGTCCTCGGCCGCTAGACCACGGGGGCCCCGTGGTCATTCTAGGGCAGGCCCTAACCGGCGGGCAAATCGGCGGGGATGGAGCGCAGACAGCCGCTTAGCGGCCGATGGGTTGCGGCGTGCCCGTGAGATTGGAGTCCGGCTGAGTGGTGCCGGTGGGGGATGGCCGCTGCAGCTTCGGCAACACGGCGACATCGTCCAGCACGTCGATGTAGACGGCACTGATGCCGTTGTCGTCGGGGCGGGCCCAGATGATGGCGCGGGCGCCGGCTACCGGCTTGCCGTCGATGATCGTGTTGCTCTTGAGGTTGAAGGTGATCGTGCCGACCTTCCACTGATCAGGGGCGATACTCAGGATGTAGCCGCTGCTGGTAATGATATCGCTCGTGTCGGCGCTGAGGATCGCCCTGGCGCTCAGGGCCTGTAGCCGCGTGCCAATGCGGGTTACCTCCATGCGGACGATTGTGCCGGTGGGCGGTGGAACCTGGCCCGCCGGTGCGTCGATCTGCAGCCCGCCCACCTGCCAGGGGCCGTTGATGGTGCCCTGAAAGGCGCCGGTAATGAAGGCGCGGTCGCTCTTGGCGCCGGCGACGTTAAGCACGGTCACCCGCCGCGCCACCAGGTTGCTGCCGTTGCGTTGTGTCTCGATCCGCGTGTAAGCGCCCTTCTTTAGTAGCCCGGCCGTCGCGTCCAGCAGCGTCGTTGAAGTAATGGTCACGTTTTGACCGCCGACTCGCCAGGTCGCGTTCTGTCCCTGCTGCTGCAGATCAGTCTCCGCGACGCCTTCGATGACCAGGGTGTTGGCGATGGAATCCGGCGCATCGCGGAAGCGGATGGCCGCGGCGGAGCCATCCTGGGAGCTGATATCGATCTCGACCCGCCGGCCCTGGCTTAGCGTCCGCAACAGCTGATCGCTGATGGGGATGGTGCGCCCGCCGATAACGACAGCGCCCGGCTGGATTGCCTGCACGGCACCAACAACGCGCGAGCTCTCTTCCGGGACGTCAGACGGGTCGCGGGCCGTCAGGTTAAGGGCACGCAGCCGGTTGTCTGAGCCGCGGGCTACCACCATATTGGCTAGCTGGCCGGCCACCAGTGTATCCGAGCCGATGGAGCGGCGATCCACCTGTACCTCCAGGCCGCCGATAGTCCAGACGTTGTCGTCCGTGGTAGAGTGCTCGGCGACCCCGGAAACCTGCGTAATGCCGAGCTCCACGTCTGCCGGTTTTACGGTCTCCGCAATGCCGTCCATGTGCAGGCGGGCGGTATGGATCTTGGCGATGGTGCGGGCATAGTCGTCCGTGGCCTTGTCGGAGACGTTGTCTCGCACGGCCAGCAACAGCGCTTCCTGGCGCGCCGCCAGGTCTGCCGTCTTGGTCTTCAAGGGATCGTCGGCCGGACGGTCGTTGACAATTGTGGCTGCGCGTGAGACACGATTGCCCAGTGCGTTAAGCACGTCTTCCGGGACCGGCTGGTTGTTGTCGACCAGCGCCACGATCTCATCCACGCGGGTGTTGGCCTGGCTTATCAGGACGTCAGTCTTATTGTTATCGCTGAAGGCAAACCAAACGCGCGCCTCCTCGGCGGCCAGCTTGACGGAATAGAGCTGATCATTGGGGCCAGCCTGGGAGGCCGCGTAGGCGATGCCTCCCCCGGCGACCACGAACAGCGCCAAACCGGAGGCCGCGATCGAAACGGGCTTCCACCAGGGGATCCGGGCAGCGTTGCGTACCTGGCGCATCTCCATGGCGCGGGCGTAGAAGCGCTGCCAGGAGGCTTCCTGGGCCGCGGCGCGCGGCCGGATGGCCGGCAGCCGCCGTACGGTATGGCCTGTTTCCAGCAGCGGTTTCAATTGAGCCGCGTGCTCAGGGTAGCGCTCCAGGCAGACTTCCAGGGACTCGCCACGCTGCATCGCCAGCAGGCACTCGTCCAGGATGCGGGCCAATGTCACTCGCGGCATCAGGCCCCTGCCTCAGCGTCCTGCGAGAGGTGGCGTCGCAGCGAGAGCAGTGCACGGTGCTGCAGCGACTTGATGGCGCCTTCGCTGCGGCCGAGAATCTTGGCGATCGAGCCGTTATCGAAGCCTTCGATGAACTTGAGCACGACGACCTGTCGCTGGTCGTCGGTCAGGGTGAGGAGGGCGGCCTGGATGCGGCTGCGCTCCAGCGCCAGCTCGGCCATCGGCTGCGGGTCGTAGTCGGAGTTTGTCGCGATGGCGACGTCGAGATCGACCTCGCCGCGCCGCTTACGACGGCGGTGGAGGTCGATGATCTGGTTGCGCGCGATCCGGAACGCCCAGGCGGCGAAGGGAACGCCACGCCACTTGTAGTTGCCGAGCGACTCCAGCACTTTGAGCATGACGCTGGACGCCAAGTCCTCCGCCATGGCAACGTCGCCCAGCTGCACCAGGGCGTAGTTGTAGATCTTGGGGTAATAGACCTGATAGAGCCAGGCCAGCGCGCCCTCGTCCATGTTCTGGGCGCGCTGAATCATCTCCCGCTCGTAGAGCGATTGGGAGGTGGTCACCCGGGACATCTGTCCCTGGGCTGCCGCTAGTTTCTCCGGGCGGTCCATGAAGTTAGCGATAGTAATCGCAACCATATCCAATGCGATAACGCCGTAGTCTGCTGCATGGATACGGTTGGCAGGATTACCTAGGCTTCCTCAGCTACCTCTGATAAGCCCAGGAGCCGGGCGCGGGCCCGATCATAGCGGGCCTTGGCGCGCGCCTCCCGGTTAAGCAAGCCCTTCAGCTGCGGTGGTTGCAGCCGGCGGCCCTCCAGATAAACCGCGTGCAGGGCTTGCAGCTGCTTTTGCCAGGCTTCATATGCTGCCAGGTAATCCTGCCGTGACTGGTCATCCACGGTGGATGCCCCGGAAGCGATAAAGGCAGGGTCTGGAGGCCTGCCCATCGGCACAATATGGTGGCGCATGCGGGATTCGAACCCGCGATCTCCGCCTTGAGAGGGCGGCGTCCTGGGCCGCTAGACGAATGCGCCGATGACTGGCTGCGGAACTAGGATTCGAACCTAGACTAACTGATCCAGAGTCAGTCGTGCTACCGTTACACCATTCCGCAGCGATGGCTGATCACCGAATGCGATTGTACCAGACGGCACAGACGCCCTGCTATCGAAGGCGTTAAGACTTTGTGCCGATTTTCTCGACCGCTGCCCGTAGGCGCTCCAGCGTGCGTCCGCTGCCCAGCACCGCCATCGACTGGAAGAGCGGAGGCGCCGCCGTGCGGCCGGTGATGGCGACGCGGATGAGGCTGAAGAGGTCGCCGGCCTTGAGGCCCAGCTCTTCAGCCAGCGGCCGCACCGTCTCCTCCAGAACCGTCTCATCCCAGGTTCCAGTGAGCGACAAAAGGTGCAACCGGGCGAAAACGGCCCTAAGGGCCGCCTCCGCCTGGTCCGGCGCACCGGCGAACTTCTTGCCCAGCAGCTCCTCCCCGGGGTAGTCCAGCGGCCCCTGGACGAAGAAGAAGCCCGCCATCTCCACTGCCTCCGCCAGCGTGTGGATGCGCTCCTGGATCAGCGGGACCGCCTGCAGCAGCAGATTACGATCCACCGTAAGGCCGGCTTCCTCCAGGAACGGCGTCACTCTGTCGGCCAGCTCCCCCAGCGAGAGGTTGCGGATGTAAATGCCGTTCATCCAGGTCAGCTTGTCGAAGTTGAAGATGGCGGGGCTGGCCAGGATGCGGTCCAGCGTGAAGTGCTTGACGAACGTCTCTCGGTCGATGATCTCCGTGTGATCGTCCAGCGACCAGCCCAGCAGGCCCAGGTAGTTGAACAGCGCCTCTGGCAGGTAGCCGCGCTTGCGGAACTCCAATACAGAGGTATCACCGTGGCGCTTGGAGAGCTTGGAGCGGTCCGGCCCCAGGATCATCGGCAGGTGTGCGAAGACCGGCTTCTGCCAGCCGAAGGCGTCGTAGAGCAGGACGTGTCGCGGCGTGGAGGAGACCCACTCGTCGCCGCGCATGACGTGCGTCACCTCCATGAGGTGATCGTCGACGATGCTCGCCAGGTGGTAGACGGGGAAACCGTCCGACTTGAGGATCACGAAGTCGTCCAGCGTCTCGTTGTCGAAGACGAGATCGCCGCGGACGTAATCGTGGAAGCCGGTCTGGCCGTCCAGCGGCGTCTTGAAGCGCACTACCGACGGCTCGTGGCGGGCGTCGGCGGCGCGGCGCTCGTCTTCGCTCAGGTTGCGGCAGTAGCGGTCGTAGCGCGGCGGCAGCTTACGCGCCTGCAGATCCGCCCGCACCTGGTCCAGACGCTCCGGCGAGCAGTAGCAGCGATAGGCGTGCCCGGTATCGATCAGCTGTTGGGCCGCGCGCTGGTAATGCTCCAGCCGGAGCGACTGCGTATACGGCCCGAACGGCCCGATGTCCTTTGTCGCGTCCGATGGGTCTGGGCCCTCGTCCCAGTGCAGGCCCAGCCACTGCAGCGCCTCGAAAATGACCTCGGTGGCGCCCTCCATGTAGCGGGTCTGGTCCGTGTCCTCGATGCGCAGGATGAAGGCGCCGCCCTCGTGGCGGGCGAAGAGCCAGTTGAAGAGGGCGCTGCGCAGGTTGCCGACGTGCATCTCGCCGGTGGGGGAGGGCGGAAAGCGGACCCGAACGCTCATTGCAATCGCATGATAGAGGACGGCGCGCAGCTTGAGCCAGCCGACCGCTTGCCCGTGGGCCGGCCAGCGCTTATCTTGCTCTCGATATGGAAGGCGTCCTGGAAGTCACCCCGGAGCAGCTGGAGGTTCTCTCCAACCAGGGCCGCGAGCTGCCTTACGTCGAGTTCAACAGCCACGTCCCTGCGATCAAGCTGGACTACCAGGGCGAGAGCTTCTGGTACTACAAGACTCTGCCGCTCAAGGGCTACAGCGCGCTATTGGCCCGCGAGCTGCGGGATTTGGAGTCGCAGGGGCGCCAGGTGCTGCTAGCGCGCTTCAACAACCGCATCTACATCTATGGCACCGGCGTCACGCCGATCGGCGCCGGCAAGGCCCCGGCGGCCTAGCTCCGCTTGTAATCCGCCGCCAATCCTCTAATCTGTAAGCCTACGATCATTAGCAGAGGAGAGATACCATGCCGCTTTTCATGGACGAGCATCACAAAGTTGACGGGCTTACCGCTGACGCGGTCGCCGGCGCCCACCAGAAGGACCTGGAGGTCCAGGGCAAACACGGCGTCCACTACCTGAAGTACTGGTTCAACGAGCAGACCGGCCGCGTCTATTGCCTGGTCGATGCACCGAACAAGGAGGCCGCCGAGGCTGTCCACCGCGAGGCACACGGACTGGTGGCCGACGAGATCGTCGAGGTCAAAGAGGGCAGCTAGGCCCGGCGCCTCTTAACGGCGTCGCGCCGGATCGACTCCAGCGCCTCGCTGAGGTCCGCCGGCAACGGCGACTCGAACTCCCTGCGCTCGCCCGTTGACGGCAGGGCGAACGCCAGTCGCTGCGCGTGCAGGAACTGGCGCTCCAGGTAGGGCGAGCGCTTGCCGTAGCGTGTATCGCCGGTGATGGGGCAGCCCAGCGACGCCAGGTGCACGCGGATCTGGTGGGTGCGGCCGGTCAACGGCTTCGCCTCCACCAGCGAATAGCTGTCGATGGTCTCCAGCACGCGGTAATCGGTGCGCGATTCGCGGCCGCCCGGCTCGATCGCCATCCTCTGGCGCGACTGTGGGTGGCGCGCAATCGGCGCCTCGATTGTCCCCTGCGGCTTCGCCGGCCGGCCCTCCACAAGCGCCAGGTAGGTCTTCTCCACCTGCCGCTCCTTGAGCTGGCGCGCCAGGTTGCGATGGGCGCTGTCGTTCTTGGCCACGACCATGAGGCCGGAGGTGTCCTTGTCCAGCCGGTGCACGATGCCCGGCCGCAGCTCGCCGCCGATGCCCGAAAGGTCGGTGCAGAGCGCCAGCAGCGCGTTGACCAGCGTGCCGCTGGGGTGCCCCGGCGCCGGGTGTACCGCTACGCCCGCCGGCTTATCGACAACGATGAGGTCGGCGTCCTCGTAGATGACCGTAAGAGGCATCGCCTCTGGCGCCAGGTCGATCGCTTCCGGCGGCGGTATGGTGACCCGCACGACCTCGCCGCGCTCCAACAAACGGCTGGGCCGGGCGCGGCCCTCGCCCACGCTCACGAAGCCGCCTTCGATCAGCTTCTGCGCGCGGCTGCGCGATAGCTGCGGCGCGGCGCGCGCCAGGAAGACGTCCAGCCGCTCGCCGGGCCGGTCAGCGGTCAGCCGAAGGCTCTGGCCCCGGTCCCCGGGCATCTCGCTCCGTTTTCGGCTCCAGCAGGCCGTAGGTAACAATAAGAATGACAACGGCGATGACTATCGAGGAGTCCGCCAGGTTGAACGAGGGATAATGCGGGAAGTCGATGAAGTCCGTTACCTTGCCCAGGCGCACGCGGTCGATCAGGTTGCCGGCGGCGCCGCCCAGCATCATCCCCATCGCGACCGATACGAGGGCGTGGCCGGTGCTCTGCGTCCAATAGTAGAGGACGATGGCGCCCAGACCGATGATTGAGGTCAGCGCCAGGAAGGCGGCCTGGTCCTGCAGCACCCCGAAGGCCGCGCCGGTGTTGGTGACGTAGTGCAGGCGCACCGGCCAGTCGTTGCTGGGGTAGTAGTCGTGCAGGTCCATGAAGCTGCGCACGGCCTGCTTGCTGGCCTGGTCCAACGCCACCACCAGCAGTGCGACGCCGAAGAACCAGAGGTGTCGCAGCGCCGAGTGCGCCCGCCCTCTCGTGACCCGTCCGCTATCTGTCGATACCGCTTCTGTCATCGCTTCCATGATGCACGGCGGGCCAAAGGAACGCCAGCGATGGCAGAAATTGCGCCCGCGAGCCTAGAATGACGGCAAATGCGGATGGCGACAGTCGTCTCTATCGGCCTGCTAGCCTTGCTCTCAGCCGGTATGCTTGCCTGCGGCTCGAAGACGGAGGGCGGTCCAGAGGCCACAGCGCAGCAGTTCTACGAGCGCGTCGCCAGGCAGGATGTCGCGGGAGTGCTGGAGCTAACGTGTCCGGAAGACATCGTGAGTATGAAAGCGGGGCCGTACCTCAGATATGCCAACGCAGGCGTGAACACAAACCAGTTGGTCCTGGAAGATGTGCGTGTCCGGGTGATTAACGGCTCCGCGGATCGTGCCACGGTGCGGCTAACCGGCAGAATTGACGCCGAACCGTCCTTCGCATACCCCAATATTGACGAGACCTTGTTTCTCAAGCGGGAGGACGGGCACTGGTGCGTCACCACGGAGCAGTCGCCTCCGGACGCGCAACCGCATGTCGGCGATCACTGGCACGCCCTCTATCAGGTTTCCATTTGCGGCGCAATTCAGCCCCCGATTCCAGTCTTTGAGGATGCGGAAGGCGTGCATACGCACGGCGATGGCGTCATACACATTCACCCGTTCAATGCCGCTGGCGAAGGACCCGGTGCGCGTTTGGTCAAGTTCTTCGAATATGCCGGCGGCGAGCTATCCAAGGATCAGCTGAGGATGCCCGGCGACAGCCGAACTTATCGCTCCGGCGAGACTTGCGGCACCGGCCAGCCGCCGTCCCGGATGCAGATCTTCGTCAACGACGGCCGCGGCGAGAAGACGATTGATGACCTCGAGAGCTACATACCGCAGGACGGCGATTTCATCCGGATTGTCTTCGGGCCGCCTGTGCTATTCTCGTATTGAGGAGCGTAGCGATGGTGTTTGGCTCAGGCCGGCGAGAGAAAGACCGCGAGAAGTTCGGCGAGCGCATTCCGCCGAACCAGTACGTCGTCGACGACTGGCCGGTCCTTACCTACGGCCCGACACCTAAGGTCGATCTCGACAAGTGGCGGCTGCGATTATTTGGCGAGGTCGAGTCGGAGGTCGAGCTGACCTGGGAGCAGTTCACATCGCTGCCCGTCAGCACCACCGATGTCGATATCCACTGCGTGACCGGCTGGAGCCGCTTCGATAACCACTGGGAGGGCGTCGCCTTCCGCGACCTGCTCTCGCAGGTACAGCCGAAGCCGGGCACCAAGGCTGTGATGGCGCATAGCTACGGCGGCTACACCACCAATATCCTGCTCTCCGACCTGATGCAGGACAACGTCATGGTGGCCTACAAGCATGACGGCAACCCCCTGGAGATCGACCACGGCGGCCCGGCCCGGCTGATGGTGCCACACCTCTATTTCTGGAAGAGCGCCAAGTGGCTGCACGCGTTGCAGTTCCTGCCGGACGACAAGCCGGGCTTCTGGGAGGTCAACGGCTACCACATCCGCGGCGACCCCTGGAAGGAGGAGCGCTACTCC
>DASRHH010000007.1:0-2887 GCA_035650635.1 Dehalococcoidia bacterium
TCCTATGGGATGTTGGTACTCGAGTCCGCCCCGCCATAACAAACCCGTATACCAAGCGATCGTTTACGTCTATCTGAGCTATCGCCTATATGCAGACGAAACGTCCGCGCCGAATCTTGTTAGTCAACAGGAACCAACGGCGAGGAGTATACCGTGCAGATATAACTGCGTCACATATTGGCTGCATTCTTTGCCGTAGGGGCGCTCTCGGTGGCAGGTGCGTTAATGAGGCAACAGGCGCCCGTCGAGGCCAGTCATCCCTTCAGCTACTCCTATGGTAACCGGGCGGTCGGCGTGAACTACCTGTTCGGATGTGTCTGCTGGGATAACGACATAATCGACTGGCTGAACGGATTCTTTTCTCCGGGCCTCCCAGCACAGACCCGCAGCTCAGCGTATTACCCGGACAGCGCATGGCCCGATGGCGCTTACCCGTACCTCTGGATTACTAAGGATGTCTCGGGAGACGGCAGCGAGGTCCTCACGTTCATAGTCTCACCGCCCGCCTCCTGCGACGGATTTTCAGAGCCCTGCCAAACTCACAACCATCTCTATACGAACTACAGCGGCACCCTTGTCGAGACCAACGGAACCGACTGGGTGGATCGGGGCCAGATCCACTACTACCAGACGACCCCTAACCGCTGCGCTGGAAGTTACACGCCTGGAACTCAGCAATATTACGATTGCCTGGCGACAACGATTTCACACGAAGTCGGCCATTCACTGTCTCTCCAAGACCACTACGACGGCACGGCTCCGACAATCATGCAGACTCCGCCAAGGAGTCGTCAGTTTCCGAATGCGTTGGATAAGGAGGTCGTGGGACAATGCGTATACCTACACAACTGCTAGTTGCCAGCCTGGCCGGGGCACTTGCCCTCTTGCTCGGCTCCGCCTCCCAGGCCGCGACCGCCGTGTCGGTTTTCAGGGGCGCCGTGTTTATCGAGTCAACTGGGGCACCTGTGGGGACGCAGGTTGAAGCCCTAGTAGGTGCCAATCTCTGCGCGCAGTCGAAGACAGTTCCGTCGCCTGTCGACACGGGCTTTGGCTCTATATACAGCCTCGTTGTACCGTCCGCGAACGAGAAGCCTGGCTGCGGAACAGAGGGCGCCAAGGTGACATTTCGGGTGAACGGGCGCACCGCGAACGGTTCCAGCGAATGGCATGCGTCTCAACAGAGCGACGCGACAGCGCGAATTCCGGTTCCGGACTACCAAACCTTCGACTTGGTCGTTGGCCCGCCTGTGTTTGCCTTGGCTGGCTTCGTCAAGGGCGCAAATCCTCCTCCAAATAGCCGAATCCAGGCGTTTGTTGGGAATACCGAATGCGGCTCCGGCGAGATTCTGCCGAAGGACCCACAGGGCGACGCGTGGTACCGGATCGTCGTCAAGTCAGACGCTGCAACAAAGGGCTGTGCGGCTGCCGGAAGCGACATACGACTGCTAATAAACGGCCAAGCGGTTGCGGAGCGCATCACGGCAGACGCCACGCTACGCCAAGTCGACGTCACTTTGCCACTTCGTTCGCCAGGTACACCACCACCGCAGGCGTCCCGGACTCACTGGCACCCCGCAACGCTGGTGCTGGCGGGTTTAGTCTCAGCCTTGATGATCGCGGTCGCGGCGGCGCTCTTCATGAGGCTCAGGCAGCATGATTCGGTCTGACGCAGCGGCTCAGAACGCTCGATTACCGGCATCGTTCAGGGGAAGCGCTGCCTACAGCCCCTGGGCCACCGCCGTCTCCAGCGTGAACTCGTAGTAGGTGATGGCCTCGCTGACCGCGAAGTGGTCGCGGATGAACTCGATGGCCGGCGTTTTGGCCAGGACGGACTCGCGGTTGAGGTTGGCGCCCAGGTTGGGCCAACGCATGACCATGGGCACCTGTCCAAAGCGCGCGGGCACGCCCACTTCCAGCATCTCCGGCTTCTTGCGCAGCATGTAGAGGAAGGCGTCGGCGAGGGTGTGGACGGCGGCGGTGCCGTCTCCCGAACGCATCTGGTCGCGCGCGCGTTCGATCTCCGCGCGCAGGTGCGGGTCCTTAATCTGCTCTGGCTTCGCCACCGTCAGCTCCTTGGCGCCGGGACCGGGTGCCAAGGGGAGGTTCCCACGACTGGCGCCGCGCCCGGCTGTGCCTGGTCCCGGCCCTATACGGATGAGTTCACCGGGAACTTGACCCCGTCCAGCTGCCTCTCCCGCCACTTCTTGTGCTTGACCTCGTGCGTCTCGTGGAAGTCGGGCAGGACCTTGCGGCCGAAGAGGTCGATCGCCTCCATGATGTCTTCGTGCTTACGGTCGCCGCTCTGAGCGGTGAGGATGAGCACGTCCAGGTTCTGGTCTTCGTACTTCTTGATGTTCTTGCGGATCGTGTCCGGCGCGCCGATGGCCTGGCCGGAGCGGGCGGCGCGGAACAGCGCCCGCTGCACTTCGTCCTCTGGCTCCTTCTGGGCGATCTCCTCCCGGGTCATGAGGCGGGCCTGACGCAGCGTCTCGCGGCCGTCCCGCTCCGACTGCGGCAGCGACATGAACTGGCGGTAGATGTTGGTGCGTCCGGGCTGGTGGCGGCTGCCGGTCGCCGGGTTGTAGTAGTAGCCGAGGGAGTAAGAGAAGAAGCCGGGGCCGTTGCGGCTGCGGTGGACGGCCTCTTCGTCCGTCGGCGCGCACATGAACGAGGACAGCACCGCCAGGGCCGGGTTGATGGCGTGGCCGAGGGGCATGCACTCCTCGCGCACGAGCTCGTAATAGTGCTCGGCGCGCTCACCCAGCTCCTCCGGCGTCTCGAAGCCGAACCCAAGGGAGCCGATGCCGAGGCGGGCCGCGACCATCGTCGTCTCCCGCCGCGAGGCGGCGACCCACATCGGCGGGTGCGGCTTCTGCACCGGCTTGGG
>DASRHH010000008.1:0-4069 GCA_035650635.1 Dehalococcoidia bacterium
CGCCCGACTGCGGTGTTAGCGCCGAAGCCGGCCAGCGTCTCATCGACGCGATAGCCGACGAAGCTACCCGCTCCCCGCACAATCTTCCAGGTGCCGGTCAGATCACCGGGCGAGGCGGAGGTCGTGGACTGCGGACTGACCGCCAGCAGGGCGGACTCCAGGGAGACGGCGGGCGGCGAATCGCTACGGATGAAGAAGTACCAACCGGCGACAGCCCCTGCCACGCTTAGCGCCAGCAGCACAGCTCCCCCAATTGCCACCCTACGCAGGGTCATTCGTCTGCCTCCTCCCGGTCTCGTGTGTCAATGGTAGCAGCGGCCAGAGGCGCAGCTGTCAATATCACGGGCTATAACAATCGGGGCCGGACGCGCCGGCCCCGAACTGCCCCCAGTCACAATGTCAGGCGCCCGTTCCGGTGCTGCTTGACGTGCTGCCGGTCGCACCCTTGTCGTGGTTGCAGCCCTGGCCAGTCGCATCGCCGGTCTTCGGTTGCGGCGAAGCCGGCGCCGGGGCGGAGGGTGCCGGAGTATCCGGCGTACTCTGCTGCGCCAGTGTTGCGCCGGCACCCATCAACGCCCCGCCGCCGATCGTTGCGGTGGCCGCCACGGCAATTAGCCATCGTCTTATCTCCATGATGGTGCTCTCCTCCTCAAACCCTGCTGAAGCCCAGCCTAGACGGCAAACATTAAGGGGTCGTTAGTTGACCGTTTGAAATGGTTAAGGTCAGGTCAAATGCTCTCAGGCCAATCGTGAGGCGGACGAGCATCCGCTATAATGAGCTTGCTTCGGTTTCCGAAACTGAATGTTGACTATTCCCGCGTTCCCCCAGCTGACCGTCGCTGCGGCAGCGGACTCCGCGCAGCTGGCCGGCATTAACGTTGGGCTGGCGACCATCCTCCTTGTCGTCAGCGTTATTACCTTCGCCCTCGTCAATAGCATCGAGATCGCGATCGTCGGCGCCAACCGCATTCGCATCCGCCATTTGGCCGAGCAGGGGAACAAGGCGGCCCGGGCGCTGCAACGGCTGCAAGAGCAGCAGGAGTTTTTCTTCTCCTTCATCGTGCTCTTCCAGAACCTCTCGGTGATCGTGGCCTCCACCATGGGCAGCATCATTGCCGCTGAGACGGTCGGCGGCATTGGCGGCCTTATCCTTGGCACTGGCGTCATGACACTCGCATTGGCGCTCTTCGGCGAGGTAACGCCGAAGGTGCTGGCGGCCCACGCCGGCGAAGGCTACCCCTTGCTGGTAGCCCGGCCCATCCGCTGGGGAATGGTCGCGCTGAAGCCGCTGGTCAGCGCCTTAGCAGCGACTCCGCGCCTCCTCTCGCGGTTGCTTTTCGGCGAGGAGCGGCGCGTCGACGCCGCCGTCAGCGAGGCCGAGCTGCGCATGCTGATCGATATGGGCGCCGAGCAGGGCACGGTGAACCCCAGCGAGGCCGAGCTGCTGGAAAGCGTCTTCCACTTCGGCGACCGTCGCGTCAACGAGGTCATGATCCCGCGCACGGAGATCGCATGGCTGGAGAGCGAGGCGACGATGGCGGACTTCTTCGCCGTCTATGCCGAGCACCCACACACCCGTTTCCCGGTCTACGAAGAAACCGTCGATAACGTCGTCGGCATCGTCAACATCAAGGACGTGTTGCGCGGCCTGGCCCAGAAGGAGATCGACGAATCGACTCCGGTGAGCTGGGCCATGCGCCAGGCGCTGTTCGCGCCGGAGACCAAGCCAGTGGGCACGCTCTTCGCCGAGATGCAGCGCGCTGGCCAGCAGATGGCCGTCGTTATCGATGAGTTCGGCGGCACGGCGGGCCTGGTAACGCTGGAGATGCTGCTGGAGGAGCTGGTGGGTTACGTCAGCGATGAGCTGGGCCGCCACGAGGAGGAGTTCACCTCCGTGGACGAGCGCACCCTGCGGGTGGACGCCGGCATGAGCATCCACGACGCTAACCAGGAGCTGAACCTGCGCCTGCCCGACGGCGACTACGAGACGGTGGCCGGATTCATCCTGGAGCAGCTGGGCCACATCCCAGCGGAAGGCGAGCAGTTCACCTTCGACTCGCTGCACTTCCAGGTGAGCCAGGTATCGGGTCGCAAGATCGAAGAGGTCGTGATCACGAAGCTCCAGGAAGAGCCAGCGGCTGAAGATTAGTGCGCCCGTAACTGTGGAGCCCCTGCAGCGCATCCGTCTCACCTACTCCCAGGGCGAGGAGCTGCGCCAGTCGACACAGCGCGATCTGGCTGCGCTGTGGGCGCAAGCCTGCGCAGCGTCGGGCATTGTCCTGGCACACAACGAAGACCAGCGGCCGGAGGGCCGCATCGCCTTCGCGGCGCGGCTCCCCGCCGGCGCTACATCCGATCGCGAGTTCGCCGACATCGAGACTGCGGTCCATGTCTGCGACGACGACCTGATCCTGCTGCTGCCGCCGCACCTGCCGCCCGGCTTACGCTTGCTGGCCGCGCGGGAGGTGGGGCGCCACGGCCCGGCGATATCGACGTTGGCACGCTGGAGCGAGTACCTGGTGGAGGCGCCGGACCCGCGCGAAGAAGCCGCCGTCCGGAAAGCCATCGAGGGCTTGCTGTCGGCAGAGACGCTGCCCTGGGAGCAGGCCCACGAGAAGCGCGTCAGCCGCTACGACTTACGGCCGCTGGTCATGGACCTGGCACTGGAGGAGGCGCGCGAGGGCGCCTACGTCCTGCGCATGCGACTCCGGCACACCAACGAGCGGGCCGGCCGCCCGGAGCAAGTGACACTGGCCCTCGGCTTCAGCGAGGCCCCTACCCGTCTGCATCGCACTCAGGTCTACCTGTCGCGGCTCCCGGAGGCCATCCAGCGGCAGCGGGAGCAGGGGGACGAAAGCGGCTGGTGATGGCTCTCACGTTCCTTGTACAAAGAAACCTCCGAGCGTAGAATCGAACGCGAAGCTCTCGAATAATCGCAGCAAAGGGGTCGATTTGTACGGCATCGGCATAGCCCGGGGGATGATGCTCACCTTCCGGCATATGTTCAAGAAGCCCATTACCTTCCAGTTCCCCGAGCAGCGGCGAGCTGTCCCCATCGACGCGCGCACCAACCTCCTCTGGTTTGAGGAGCGCTGCACCGGCTGTTCCACCTGCGCCCAGTCCTGTCCCGACGGCTGCATCCTGGTGCAGACCTCTCCCGCCGAAGATGGCTCGCTCAACGTCGATCGTTACGAGATCGACTTCCGGCTCTGCATGTTCTGCGGCCTCTGCGTGGAGGCCTGCCCTTATGATGCCATCCAGGCGGGCGGCCCCTACGATGACGCCTCCTACGACTTCAACCAGCTCTACCGCAACAAGTTCAAGCTGAACGAGATGGCCAACGACTTCCTCCACCAGAACGACTGGACCTACCCCAACGGCCTCAAGGCCCCGCGGCCACAGGAGCAGCCGTTGCACCTGGGCAAGGCGGCCCGCGGCGTCGGTGCTTTCGATGCAGAGGTGGGCCTGGGCGGCGGTCCGATCAAGCTTCGTGTCGTGGACAAGCCGGAGCGCTAAAGGCCGTCCATGGCGAAGCTAACGATCGACGGCCGCGAGATAGAGGCGGCCGAGGGCGCCCCTCTGGTCGAGGTCATCAAGAACAGCGGCACCTTCATTTCCAACCTTTGCTACGTCAACGGCCGGCCACCCTACGCCGGCTGCCGCACCTGCCTTGTCGAAATCGAAGGGGCACGCGGCCTCCAGCTCTCCTGCACCAGCCCGGTCCGCGACGGCATGATCGTGGTTACCGACTCGCCGACGGTCAAGCAGGCGCGCCAGGCGACGCTTTCGCTGATCCTCTCCTACCACTCAGACCGCTGCCTGACCTGCCATCGCGAGGTCAAGTGCAAGCCGGGCGACACCTGCCTGCGGGATAACGTCGTCACCCATCGCTGCGTGACCTGCTCCAAGAACTACCGCTGTGAGCTGCAGACCACCTGCGAGATGCTGGAAATGGCGGGCTACGAGCCCTGGGAGGGCGAAGAGCGCACCTACTACCAGACGCCGCAGCCGGAGCCGGACCATGGCAACCCCTTCCTGGAGTTCGACCCGCAGATGTGCATCATCTGCA
>DASRHH010000009.1:0-2273 GCA_035650635.1 Dehalococcoidia bacterium
TCGCTGGCGCCACGAGGGCCGCTTCGGCTGTATGACCCTGGGCACCCGGACAGGCGCCGGCTCCGCCCGGAGCCTGGGGTATTCTGCCGCGACCTCCGCGCCGAACAGCATGATCCCGGCACTGACATAGACCGCAAAGAGGAATGCCGCCACGGCCCCAAGCGACCCAAACACAACGTCGTAGTTCGAGAAGTTCTGCAGGTATATCCCAAAGAGACTCTTGGTGACCTCGAAAGCGACCGCCGCCAGGAGAGCACCCTGCCAGACCTCGCGCGGGTTGCGGTGGCCGGTCGGCACCAGCCAGTAGAGCACCGTAAAGGCCGCGAAGGAAAGCAGTAGCGGCAGCAATAGCGCCGGCACGATCCAGACGAAGCCCAATCGCTGCGCCAGATCGCCGAAATAAGGGATTTCGTCGCTATACCGCTCGGCCAGACGCAGCACTGTCGTAATAGCCAACGAAATCACGAAAAAGAGCACCAGCGCCAGCGCCATGGCGGCGTCGGTCAGCTTTTGCCGCCAGAGCGGCCGCTTCTGACTGACGGCAAAGACGCGGTTGAGCGCCTTGCGCACCGCGCCGAACATGTTGCTGCCGGACCAGGCCATGACCAGCAGGCCCAGGATGCCGATGGCGCTGCCCTGATAGCCCGCGACGGCGTGTACCGTATCGGCCACGGAGTTGCGGCCGCTGTCCTCGCTCAGCGGCAGGATGTCCATTACCTTATCGATCACGTCCTGCTGCAAGCTGGAATCGACCAGGAAAAGCCCAAGAATGCCGACGACGAAGATGAGCAGCGGGAAGATGGAGAAGAGGACATAGTACGAGATGGAAGCGGCAAGCAAGGCGCAGTCGTCGGCGGAGTA
Organism: Dehalococcoidia bacterium; assembly: GCA_035650635.1. Lineage (GTDB taxonomy): Bacteria > Chloroflexota > Dehalococcoidia > SM23-28-2 > DASRHH01 > DASRHH01. The sequence goes on from DASRHH010000009.1 coordinate 862, forward strand.
GCGCCTGGCCGCCCGCACGAGCAGCCGCAACGGGAACCAGCTCCTGGCCGCCTCCAGGGCGGGACTTATCGCAAACAAGCGCCTCCTTATGCCTCAGTATCAGTATAGGAACGATAGCGCGGTGGTAACATGGGGAAAACTTTTCGTAACAATAGCGATAATGGCGCCTTAGCCGGGGCTTGACGCGCCAAGCGTGCAGGCGCCTATACTCAATATACCGTTAAGTCTTCGCGAGGAGCCCTGCTTGGCCGAAGTTGGAACTACCCTTCGCCACACCCGTCAACAGAAGGGTCTAGAGCTTGAGGATGCAGAGCATGTAACTCGCATCCCCCGTAAATATCTCATCGCACTGGAGGAAGAAGACTACTCAGTGCTGCCTGCCCCGGTTTACGCCCGGGGCTTTCTGCGTTCCTACGCCAGTTACCTCGGCCTCGACCCCGGCGACCTCATGCCGCTCTTCCCGGTGCGCAACCCGCGCGGCGAAGAGGACGAACTGCGGCTGGAGCCCGTCTCCCGGGTACGGCGGCCGGTCCGCAAGGCCTCGCGCAGCCCCTCCCTGCTGGTGGTGGGGGTCGTCGGCTTGCTGTTGCTGGCGCTCTTCGGCATCTACGGACTGGGGCGCGCCGGCAATAGCAGCCCGCTGAGCGGCGCCGGCCAGAGCGAAACTCCTGGCGCCACGGTGCCGCAGGCGGTGACCGGCGGACAGATCGTCGCGCTGCCAGATTTCGCCGGCCGCAACATCCGTGAGGCCGTCAGTGAGCTGGAAGGCCTCGGCGCCAGCTACGTGATCATCGGCATCGGCCAGGCGGATACGCCCAAGGGTCAGATCGTGGACCAGGCCCCCGGTCCGGGGCAAGAGCTAAAGAGCGGCCAGACCGTAAACCTGGTCGTCAGCCGCTAACACCGGCCTCAGAAGCGAGCGCCGTTGAGGGCGCTGACGATCTCCGTCCGGTATTCCAGGAACTCCAGGTCGGGTCGCTCCGACTGAATGAACGTCACAACCTTCTCCAGCACCTCGTGGGCGTGAGCGTCGTCGTTGGAGACGCAGGAGACGCCGAGCGAGATCATTTGCCAGCTGTCCTGGTCGTCGATCTCAGCTGCGGCGACGTTGAAGCGATTGTGGATACGGGCGACCAACGACTTGATGACCTGTCGCTTGCCCTTCAGCGAGTGATTTTCCGGGAGACGCAGCCAGACTCGGCAGGTGCCGACAATCAAGAGGCCTCTTCTTCCGCCAGGAAGAGCTCCCTGCCCGGGAGGTCCTCAGGCCGCTCCAGCCCGAAGTACTCCAGGAAGCGGAAGGTGGTGCTGTAGAGGTAGGGCCGGCCCGGCGTCTCCGCCCTGCCGACCTCCGTGACTAACCCACGCGCCCGCAGCGTGGCGATCACCTGGTCACAGTTGACGCCGCGGAT
>DASRHH010000010.1:0-18414 GCA_035650635.1 Dehalococcoidia bacterium
ACGCCGCGCTCCGCCCTCAGGTAGCCGTAGGCGTTGGGGCCGCGCACTTCGATGGTGGCGCTCTTGATGCCGGCCTCTTCGCCGGGGGTCATATCGAGGATCTCGGTGGCGTAGCCTCGATTCTCGGCCCAGCGCAGGTACATGCGCAGGAGCATCTCCGCCCAGTCCTGCGAGTCGGTGCCGCCGGCGCCGGCGTGGATCGCCAGGATGGCGTCGCGGCGGTCGTAAGGGCCGGCCAGCGCCAACGAGAGCTCACGCTCGTCCAGCTCCGCTGTCAGCGCGGCCACATCCGCGGCGATCTCGGAGAGTATGGAGTCGTCGCCCTCGGCCTCCGCCATGTCCAGGAGGTCGCTGAGGTCGCGTACGCGGGCCTCGAGGCTGCGCCAGGCGTCGACGTCGGCTCGGACGTCCGCCAGGCGGCGCATCACGCGCTGGGCGTCCTGGGTGTCGTTCCAGAATTCCGGCTGCGAGGAGACGCTCTCCAGCCGCGAGATCTCACGCTCTAGGGTTGGGACGTCAAAGCCGGCGGAGAACGTTTTCGGTACGCTCTTGCAGCTCTTTGATTTGCGTCCTGATGTCCTGCATCTGTCCTCCGCTGCCTCGATTATAGCGTCACGCCGGCCTCTAGGGCAGCGCCAGGCCCTTGGAGAGACGGTCCGCCAGACGCGTCGGCTCCGGCAGACGATAAGCCATCCCGCGAGCGTCCGTATGGCAGAGCGCCTGTGCCCAGCGAACCGCCGCCTGCAAGCCGATGCGATGCCCCACCGAGACGTAGATTGGGTTGGCGCGGGCCCGCGTGCGCAGCACCGCGCCAATCGTCTCGTCGCCGTCGCGGAGCGGAGACAAGACACCAGCCTCCTCGCCTGCTGGCTCGGCGTGGCCGCAGAGGCGCGACTTGGCGACGCCGATCGTTGGCACGTCCAGCAGCAGACCGATGTGGCAGGCGATGCCGAAACGCCGCGGATGGGCGCAGCCGTGGCCATCCACCAGCACCAGGTCCGGCGCCGCGCTCAGCCGCTCGAACGCCTGGGCCAGCAGTGGCGCCTCGCGGAAGGCCAGCAAGCCGGGGACGTAGGGGAACGCCGTCGTCGCCTCGATGACGTGCTGCTCCACGACCGCCAGCTCCGGGTAGGAGAGCAGAACGACGGCGCAGCGAGCGGCGGACGGCATGCGGCCAGCGAAACGTTCGCGGAAGGCGATGTCGCAGCCGGCGACCAGACGCACGTCCGGCGGCTCTCCCTCGGTGATGACCTCGGAGGCCAGCTGGCCTTGCAGCGCGATCGCCTCGGCCGGCGAGAGGTCCCAGCGATGGAGGTTGCGAACGCGCACGAGTAGCTAGAGGCCGGCGGCGCGTTCGGCCAGCCAGACGGTGTTGTGCAGCAGCATCGCCACCGTCATCGGGCCGACACCGCCCGGCACCGGCGTTATCGCCGCCGCGACGCGCGACACGCCTTCATAGTCGACATCGCCGACCAGCCGCCGGCCGAGCTTGCGGGTAGGGTCGGGCAGCCAGTTGTTGCCGACGTCCAGCACCACGACGCCCGGCTTCACCATATCGGCTGTTATCGCGTTGGCGCGGCCCATGGCGGCCACCAGGATGTCCGCCTGGCGGGTGTGGGCCGCCAGGTCCGGCGTGCCGGTGTGGCAGAGCGTCACGGTGGCGTTGCCGCGAGCGTCCTTCTGCATCAGCATCACGGCCAGCGGCTTGCCGACGATATTGGAGCGCCCGCAGATGACGACGTGCTTGCCCGCCGGCGAGTGGCCGCTGCGATGCAGTAGCTCCAGTAGGCCGGCGGGCGTGGCGGGCTGGGGGCAGGGCTGGCCGCGCACCAGGCGGCCCAGGTTGGTGCTGGTGACGCCGTCGGCGTCCTTGGCGGGGTCGATGGCGTCCATGACGGCGTCCTCGTCGATGTGCGGCGGCAGGGGCAGTTGCACGATCATGCCGTGGAAGCCGGTCGCCTGGTTGATGCTGTGGACGCGGGCGATCAGCTCGGCTTGCGTCGTCGACTCCGGCAGCCGGAACATCTCCGAGAAGAGGCCGGCCTCCTCGGCGGCGCTGCCCTTGGAGCGGACGTAGGAGAGCGACGACGGGTTATCGCCGACGAGGACAAACGCCAGGCCGGGGGTGATGCCCCGCTCCTGCTGCAAGCGCTGCACCCGCCGCGCGACGTCCGCGCGCACCTCCTCCGCGATAGCCTTGCCGTCGATAACGGCCGCCGGGGACATAACTGCCTTTACTGCGCAGCCAGGCGTGTCGCTTGCCAGGCCACCAACTGCCAGCGGCCCTCCCGCTTCACGTAGACATCAGTAAAGCGGATGAGCAGGTTTGTTGACTGGTCACCTGATCCTACCCTCATTTTAGCGCGGCCGGTCACTACGCTGGCATCGCCATAAACGCGGACATTCAATTCCTCAGTCTCGATGGCCTGGTAAACGAGGTTGCCGGACCGGAGGGTGGCCAGGTACTCAGCCTTGTTCTCTAGCTGGCCAATGCTGTGGGTATACGTCAAGTCGTCGGCTAGGATGTGCTCTAGCTCAGCGAACTCGCGGTTGACCATGGCCGCGAATTTTCGGCTCTCTATCTGGCGTACCTCTGTTTCTTCAGCGGTAATCATAAAATGCCTCCTCAGCAGCTAATGGCGGGCGCTGCGCCCGCTGCGCGACGTCCGCCCGCACCTCCTCCGCAACAGCCTTGCGGTCGATAACGGCGGCTACGTTAGTGGTCATAACTTAGACTTTGGGGTTTTAACATTGCAGTCGAAGGCCATCTCCTAGAAGAGCAGATCGTCACGCTCATCTTTGATTCGGAGCGTCGTTTTCGTTAGCTCCAGTTTGAGGGTGCGTTGCCGAGCTCGCATTCGGTCCGTAAATATCCTCAACTGAAGATTGAGGATACGAAGCGGGCGACCCTGCTTTTTCATCTTTATCTTCACTCTGCCTACAACGCTTGGCATGCCCCTAAATGCCCAGTCGTCTACGTTTGCAATCCAAATCCTTTTGCCGGGGTTAATAGCCGCCCGATCCTGGAAGAGGGAAATTGCCTCGAGACTCTCGCAAACGTCTGGATTGACGATCTCCAGGACGACGCGAAAGCCCTTGGCAGCCGTCGTCGAGACGTTATCGACGCCTATGGGGATATCCCATACGCCATTCTCGTCTATTTTCGCGAGGGTCTCATAAACGACCACTTGCAAGTCCGGTGCACTTGCGCCTGTAAACATCCTCTGCAGAACGGAGTAGGGCATCTCGCGAAACTCGTCCCCCGTGCGAATGTAGAACTTCCCATCCTCAGATTGGATCGGATCCGCCTCGCTCGGAGGTATGTAAGTAACCATTAGTCCCTTCGAATCACCGCTGCTTTGACGGATCAATCTTGAACTAGGGAATGGTAACGAGGGGTTAACGAGTCGAGGCAGTAACTTGTCGACTTGCAACTGGAGTCGCTTCACCTGCCCGATCGGTTCAATTTGCGATAGTATATCCAAATCGCCTTGGTGCTTCTCAGTACTCACACCCCAGAGAATAATGCCGCCCCCACTATTAGCGAATCCGGAGGCGGCCTGGCTTAGCATGGCGCGGAGGTCTTTCGTCAGATGCGGGCTGTGGGGTGATTTGCACTCAAGATATTGAGCCTCAGCTTCGCCGGAGTAGATTAGTTCCTCAACCGCTCCAATAGTGTCGATTGAGGTAAAAAACTCCTCGGCGGGGTTGGCCATCGTCCCGCCTCACACCTTCTCGTAGGGGGTGCGGGCGACTTCCGTGCCGTCTTCCATGCGCACGATCTCGTAGTCGCCGAAGAGGTTGGGCGCCTCCGCCTGCATGATGCGCAGCATCTCCAGCGCCACCTTGCGGATCTCCTCCTCTGCCCACTCCGAGGCCCGCATCTCGATGAAGTGCCGCAGCGCCCGGGCGTTGGCCGTCACGAAGATCATCGTCTCGGTCGCGTTGGGTAGGACGGAGCGCGCGGCCTGGCGCGCCAGCTTGCGGCCGTGCGTCTTGTCCGGCAGGTCCGCCAGCTTCTCCATCAGGCCCTCCACCAACTCCACGTAGGCCTGCTGCGACGTCTCGACGGCCCGCAGCCACAGCGTGTGCAGCCGCTCGTCCTCCGCGACGATGTCCGGCTCGACGTAGTTGGCCGTCGACTCGTCGACGTAGCGCTGCGAGAGCTGCGAGTAGGCCCAACCGGCGCGGTGGCGCACCAGCTCGTGCGTGAACGACCGCGATACGCCGGCGATCACGAAGTTCCACTCGGCGTGCTCCAGGACGGAGCCGTGCTTGGAGCTGACGATGTTGTTGATGTACTCGGCGTTGGTCTTGCGCCCCTTGCCGTAGGAGAGGTAGCAGAGGCGGCCGCCGGCCTCGACGAGCTGCTCGCCGCCGACCTCCGTATCGGTCTGCCAGGACATGCCGTAGTCGTCCAGGAAGCCCTGGATGCCGCCGTTATCGACGACCTGCCTGCCGACCAGATACACCTTCGGGTCGCGAATGATGTTGACCATGGCGCCGCCTCTTTCTTACGCTGCAGTGGGGTTACCCGCGAATTATAGCACCGGCCCCAAGACGTTGAAATACGCCTACGCGACTGATCATATCTGGAGGACGCATGACACAGGAAGCCGAGGCGGCGGAGAAGGCGGTGCATCGCTTCTCCAACGCCGTAATCACCATGGACATCGCCCAGCTGATGAACGACCTCACCCCGGAGGCGATGATGAAGCTGCAGGACGCTGCCGGCAGCGGTATGGCGGTGCAGATCACGGATTACGAGGTGCTGGGCTCACGGCAGGACGGCGCGCAGTTCCTCTACGACGTGCGCTATCTGGGCCCGACGAACTTCACCGCCCGCCTGCGTTGGGGCATCGTCTCCGGCGAGTGGAAGATCGTCGACGCGGACGTTATCGGCAGCGACGCGGGTTAGGCGCGGGCCGCCTCACGGGCCTTTTGCGCCTGCTCGATGATCTTCTGCGCGATGTGCTGCGGCACCTCTTCGTAGTGGTCGAACGTCATCGAGTAGTGGCCGCGCCCCTGCGTAATCGAGCGTAGGTCGGCGGCGTAGCGCTGGACCTCCGTCTGCGGGGCCTGCGCCTCCACTGTCGTCATCGTGCCGTCCGGCACCATGCCCAGCACGCGGGCGCGCTTGCCGTTGAGGTCGCTGATGACGTCGCCGGTGTTGGCCTCCGGCACGGTGATGCGCATGTTCATGATCGGCTCCAGAAGCACCGGATTGGCCTCGGCGGCGGCCTTCTTCAGCGCCATTGACGATGCGATCTTGAACGCCATGTCGGACGAGTCCACCGGGTGGTCCTTGCCGTCGTAGAGGATGACGCGGATGTCGGTCAGCGGCGCGTGGGCCAGGATGCCTTCCGGCAGCGCCTCCGTCACGCCCTTCTCGACGGACGAGATGTACTGTCGCGGCACCGAGCCGCCCACCACCTTATCGACGAACTCGAAACCGGTGCCGCGCGGCAGCGGCTCCACCTCGATGGCGACGCGGGCGTATTGGCCATGGCCACCGGACTGCTTCTTGTGGATGTACTCGGACTGACGCTTGACGCTGATCGTCTCGCGATAGGGCACGCGCGGCGTCGCCGTCTCCAGGTCCACGCCGAACTTGCGCTTGATCTTCTCCAGTGTCACCTCGATGTGGGAGTCGCCCATGCCGGAGAGAATCAGCTCGGCGGTGACAGGGTGTCGCTCCAGGTGCAGACTGGGGTCTTCCTCGACCATCCGCTGCAGGGAGGTGCCCATCTTGTCCAGGTCCGCCTTGCTCTTGGGGAAGACTGCGGCGCTGAAGGCCGGTTCCGGGAAGGAGACCCCCGGCAGCACGACCGCCGATTCCTTCTGGCAGAGGGTATCGCCGGTGAGGGTGTCGGCCAGCTTGGCCACCGCACCAATATCGCCGGCGCTGACCTGCGCGGCGTTCTCCTGGGTCTTGCCGCGGATGTGGTAGACCTGGCCAACGCGCTCCGCCTTCTGCTGCGTAGAGTCCCAGACCTGCGAGTCCGACTTCAGGGCGCCGGAGAAGACGCGGAAGTAGCTCAGCTTACCCACGTAGGGGTCGGCGGTGGTCTTGAAGACGAGCGCTGCCAGCGGCCCGGCGGCTTCGGCTTTGACCTCGCCGCCTTGCTCCGCCTCTATCGAGAGGTCCCCCGGGGCCGGGAAGAGCTGTGCTACGGTGTCAATCAGCTGGGCGACGCCGATAAGCTTGCCAGCGGAGCCGGTGAAGACCGGCGCGACGCTGCCGGCGCGAATGCCCCCGCGCAAGCCGCGCAGGAGTTCTTCCTCGGACAGCTCTTCGCCCTCCAGGTACTTCGCGATCAACTCCTCGTCGATCTCAGCGGCCGCTTCGACGAGCTTCTCGCGCAGCGTGGCCGCCTGAGATGACAGGTCGGCGGGCACTTCCTGCTCCTTGCCGTCGTCGCCCACGTAGGCCTTCATGCGGATGAGGTCCACGATGCCAGAGAAGTCGTGCTGCGAGCCAATTGGCATCTGCACGGCGACGCACTTCTGTCCGAAGCGCGCCTGCAACTGGCCCAGCGTCGCGTTGAAGTCAGCGTTCTCACGGTCCATGCGGTTGATGAAGAAGGCGCGCGAGCGGCTGGACTCACCGGCGTACTGGAATGCCATCTCGGTGCCGACCTGAACACCGGAGGCGACGCAGACTACGATCAGGGCCGCGTCAGCCGCTGCCAGGGCGCTCTTGACCTCGCCGACGAAGTCCGGGTAGCCCGGCGCGTCCAGCAGGTTCAGCTTGTGGCCGTCGTGTTCCAGCGGCAGCACCGAGAGGCTGATGCTGAAGTTGCGCTTCTGCTCCTCCGGGTCCCAGTCCGAGACCGTAGTGCCTTCTTCGACCTTCCCCAGACGGTTGACCGCGCCGGACTTGAAGAGTGCGGCCTCGGCGAGCGTCGTCTTTCCCGTGCCGCCGTGGCCAATGAGCGCCAGGTTACGGATCTTATCTGGAGAGTAGTCCTTCATAAGAGTCCCCCGTCAGCAGAGTCTTTGGAGTCCTATACTATTGTTTCGCTCTCGCGAATGGAAGGGGGCGAATACGCTACGATTGCGCCCCAGTGGCGGGTGCCAGGTCGCGGACCACCAGTTGCAGGCCGCCCTCGCTGTTGCGATCGCTGCTCAGCGAATAGACGACGTCCATCGCCTGGCCCTCCGCCAGTTCACCCGTCTCGCCGAGGCCGAAGCCGATCGCCGGCCAGGTGACACGGCCGTCCCGCAACTTCATTCGCAGATGCGCTCCGTCCTCGCCGACGGGCCGGGCTTCGGCGACGGTGACGGCGCGGCTGAGGAAGAGCGGCTCCGGGTTGCCCTGGCCGAACGGCTGCAGGCGTACCAGCGACTTGATTTCCTCGCCGCGTAAGTGTCGCAAGGGAAACGCGGCATCGATCTCCAGCGTAGGAGTCAGGTCGACCTCGGCCAGCTCGTGGGCGGCGGTCTCCAGCAGCGCTTCCTTGATGCGAGGGAGCGCCTCGTTGGTCGCCGTGAAGCCGGCCGCCTGCCGGTGGCCCCCGAAGCGTATGAACAACTCGGCGTTCCGTCGCATTGCGCTCGTTATGTCGAACTCGATGATGCTGCGAGCACTGCCGCGGCTCTCGTTCTCGCCGAGCTCATAGACGATGGTCGGGCGGTGGTACTGCTCGGCGAGGCGGCCCGCCACCAGCCCAACGATGCCTGACGACACGTCCGTGTGGCCGACGAAGAGCAGCGGCGCCTCGGTCTCGCCGGCCAACAGCTCTCGCAGCAGCGTCATCGCCTCCGCGGTCAGCCTCTGGCGCTCCTGGTTGAGCGCGCCCAACTCGGCCGCCCTGAGGAGGGCCTCGGCTTCGTCCGTACAGGTCAGTAGCTCGAAAGAGAGCTGCGCATGGGCTAAGCGGCCCGCCGCGTTGAGGCGCGGCCCCAGCTGGAAGCCGATCGTCTCCGTGTCCGCCCGCTCGATCTCAACGCCGGCCACCTCCATGAGGGCACGCAGGCCCGGCCGCTGCGTGCGGCGCAACGTCTGCAGCCCCTGGCGGACCAGCCAGCGGTTTTCGCCCAGTAGCGGCGCCATGTCGGCGACGGTGCCCAACGCCACCAGGTCCAGGTAGCGCTGCTCGTCCAGCGGGCGCCCTTCGGCTTCGTAGAGTGCGCAGAGGAGCTTTAGCGCCAGCCCCACCGAGGCCAACTCGGCCTCCGGGTAGAGGCAATCGACCCGCTTCGGGTTGACCGTCGCGATGGCCGCCGGCAGCTCCTCGGGCACGGTGTGGTGGTCCAGCACGACGACGTCTATCCCCAGGCCTCGGGCGTGATCGATCTCCGCGATCGAACTCGTTCCGCAGTCGGCAGTGATGATCAGGCAAGCGCCGCGCAGCCGCAGCGCCTCGATCGCCGCCAGCGAGAGGCCGTAGCCCTCAGTGAAGCGGTGCGGAATATAGGCGAAGACGTTGGCGCCTAAATCGCGCAGCCCCTCTGTCAGGACGACCGACGCGGTCACGCCATCGACATCGAAGTCGCCGAAGACGGCGATAGTCTCACCCGCGCGCAGGGCCTGGCGGATACGCTGGACGGCGGCCTCCATTTGCGGTAAGAGCAACGGATCGTAGGAAGGAAAAGGGGTGTCGAAGAGAAACGCCGAGATCTCCGCCGGCGAGCGCAGCTGCCGGTGCCAGAGGAGGTGTCGCAGCAGCGGCGAATAGCCCTCGGCAGCGAAGACGTCCTCCGGCACACGACCCCTGGTGCGCCACTGCCGGCCGAGGAGGCTCACAGCGTTAGCTCCCTGAGCTGCTTGATGGCGCGCGGCAGTTCTGGCAGCAGATCGCCAGCCAGGAGGCCGGCGTCGCCCAACTGCGAGCGTACGCGTTCGGCGGCCAGGCCATGCAGGTAGACGCCGAGGCCGGCGGCCGCGAAGGGCTGCAGGCCCTGCGCCGCCAGGCCGGTGATCGTCCCGGCCAGGACGTCGCCGGTGCCGCCGCTGGCCAGTGCCGGGTTGGCAAAGGGGCTGATCAGCGCCTGGCCGTCCGCGTCCGCCACCACTGTGTTGGCGCCCTTGAGGACGACGACGCTGCGCCACTGCTCCGCGAAGCGCCGGCATATGGCCAGGCGGTCTGCCTCGATCTCGGCGACGCTGAGGCCGCTCAGGCGCGACATCTCGCCCGGGTGCGGCGTCAGTACAGCCGGCACGTCCAGCAGCGACGGCCACTCCGGCTCGGCGGCCAGGTTGTTGAGACCGTCGGCGTCGATGACCAACGTCGGCAGCTTGTGCTCCGCCGTCAGCTTGAGCAGGCTTTGCAGGAACTGACGGACGCGGTCGTTCGCACCCAGGCCGGGACCGACCAGCACAGACTCCACGCTCTGCTCAAACAGCTCCGCCAGCTCGCCGGCGGAGCGGCCGCTGAGGCCACCGTCCTCCTCGGACAACGGAAAGAAGGTCGGCTCAACAAGTCGTGCGGCCAGCAGCAGGTAGATGCTTCGTCCGCAGGCGAGCGTTGCCAGTCCCGAGCCGACGCGCAAGGCCGCCAGGCTCGAGAGGTGGGCAGCGCCGACGTAGCGCTCCGAGCCGGCGATGACCACAGCACGGCCGAAGGTGCCCTTGTGGGCATCGGGCGGCCGCGCCGGCAGCAGCGCCGCGGCCCAGGCGTCGGTCATCAGCCGCGTCGTCAGGCGCGCCTCCCACTCTGGCGGGATGCCGATGTCTACGACCTCCAGGCGGCCGGTGAACCGGGAGGCCGGCAGGATCACCAGGCCGGGCTTGGCCCACTGCAGAGCAACCGTCAGGTCGGCAGCAACGGTGGCCGGGTCAGCGGCGCCTGTGTCCGGGTTGACGCCGCTGGGCAGATCGACCGCCACCAGCTCCGGCGGCTTCTCGCGCTCCCGTGCAACCGCCAGGCGGTGCAAGATCTCCGTCAGGACGCCCTCGATGGGCCGCGACGTGCCCGTGCCGAGTAACGCATCGACCACGAGGTCGCAGCCGGCGAGAGCTTTCTCCAGCCCCTGGAAAGAGGCGGCGATGTCCGACTCGGCGGTGATGACACTGAGCTTGCGCTCCTCGATGGCGCGGAAGACCTCGTCCTCCAGGGGTCGAGGCTTGGTGAGGTAGACCTGCACGCGAGCGCCCCACTCGTCGAGGTGTCGCGCGGCCACCAGGCCATCGCCGCCGTTGTTGCCGGGGCCAACCAGCACCAGGACCCGCTTGCCGGAAATCGGCCCGAGGTTGCGGCCGATCGCTTCGGCAGCGGCCAGGCCGGCGTTTCGCATCAGCTGGCTGACCGGCAGGCCACAACCCTTCTCCGCGGCGCGCATCTCGGCCGTCGTCGCGAGCTTCATCGCTACGGCAACAGGCCGCGCTGGCGCATGATCTCGCGGTAGCGCAGGCGCCAGGCCGCCCGGTCCTCTTCCGGTGTATCGACGGTCGCCATGACGACTGCCATGGCGTGATTGCTGGAATGCGTCAGGCTGACCTCAGCGTCGTGCAGCTTGATCTCCCTGGCGCGGGCCAGGGCGCCGCCGTGCAGATAGAGAAGGGGCTTGCCTCGGCGATTGGGAATGACCTCGACGTCCCGCCAGGAGACGCCGCGGACGCCGGTCCCCAGCGCCTTCATCGTCGCCTCCTTGGCCGCGAAACGGCCGGCCAGGCGATGCGACTTGCCACGGCAATAGGCGATCTCCAGCGGCGTATAGACGCGCTTGAGGAAGCGTTGGCCGTGGCGCGCCAGCGTGGCCTCAATCCGGTCGATCTCGATGATATCGACGCCGACGGCATGACCCATGGTGACGCCGCAATTCTAGCGCTGTCGCCAAAAATGCGCAAGCATGTTCGAAAAATCTACGCCCCGGCCTCGCATGCAAGGCCGGGGCGTAGCTAGGGCGAACTAGGTCTTAGCCAGCCTTGATGAAGTCGGTGATCGCCTCGTACGGCGCAGCGTAGAACACCTGGGTGCCGTCGAACATACGTCCGGCCGCGGCCCATTGAGGCCGGGCCTTGTCCAGCTCAGCCATCGCCTTATCGATATCGCCTTCGATATCGTAAATCGCCAGATACTTGGCGTGCGGCGCTTCGGGCGCGTGCGCGATGCGGTAGCGGGTGGCCCCCTTGAAGCCGGGCAGCGTCAGGATGTCCTTGAAGTGGACGTTAGTGTACCAATCGTTGAACTCATCCTCGCGGCTGGCGTCCGGACAGTTGGTCAGGAAGACCAGGACGTTGTTGGCAGGCATAGTTATCTCCTTTCGGACTTCGGGTTGGGCTCATTGTCGCCGAAGTGACCCACCTGGGCAACTGTTGGGCTATTGCGCGGCGACGACGCGCAAGAAGCGGTGTTTACCGACGCGCAGGATCTCGCCGGCGTGCAGCTCCACCTGCGGCTCCTCGATAGTCTTGCCGTCGATCTCAATGGCGCGCTGGTTGAGCAGACGCTTGGCCGCGGAGCGGCTGCCGACGACGCCCATCTCGGCGAGCAGGCCGGTGATGTCGACCCGCGAGGCGCCGTCTTCGAGCTTCACTGCCAGCGGCGGCACTTCTTCCGGCAGCTCGCGGCGGCGGAATGTCCGCACAAACTCCTCCTCGGACTGCCGGGCCGCTTCCGCGGAGTGGAACTGCGAGACGATGTCCCGCGCCAGGCGCATCTTCACCTCCATCGGGTTGATGGAGCGCTCCTTCAGCCCATTTTCGATGTCGGTCAGCTCTTCGTCCGGCACGTCAGTGAGCAGCTCGAAGTACTGCGCCATGACATGGTCCGGCATCGACATCAGCTTGCCGTACATGTCGTTCGGCTCGGCGTCAATGGCGACGTAGTTGCCCAGAGACTGGCTCATCTTCTTTTCGCCATCCAGCCCAACAAGCAGCGGCACCAGGAATACCGATTGCGGCCGCTGGCCCACCTGCGATTGCAGTTCACGGCCCACGAGGTTGTTGAACTTCTGATCGCTGCCGCCAAACTCGACGTCCGCCTCGATGGCGATGGAGTCGTAGCCCTGCAGCAGCGGGTAGATGAACTCGTGGATGGCGATCGGTCGATGTGAGGCAAAGCGCTGCGAGAAGTCGTCCCGCTCCAGCATCTGGGCCACGGTGAAGCGGCCGGCCAGCCGAACTACGTCTGCCAGGCTGAAATCGTTGAACCACTCGCTCTGGCGCCGGATTTCCGTGCGGCCTTCATCCAGGAAGCGATAGAACTGGCGCAGGATTGCATCGACGTTGCCGTCGACCTCTTCCTTCGTGAGCATGGGGCGGGTCTGCGACTGTCCGGAGGGGTCGCCGATCTGCGCCGTCCAGTCGCCGATGATGACGACGACGGTATGGCCGAGATCCTGCAGCTGGCGGAGCTTGCGCAAGCCGACGGCCCAGCCCAGAGTAATGACCGGGCGCGTGGGATCGAAGCCCATTTTCAGGCGCAACTTGCGGCCAGAGTTGATCTGCTCGACGAACTCTGGCTCCGGCACGATCTCCGCGACGCCACGGCGCATGATGCGCTCCAGCTCTTCCCTGGTCGGGACGCGGACGTCGCTCACTGGGCAGCCTTGCTGCTGATGGTAGCCAGCGCCTGGAAGTAGCGCCGCGTATCGGTGACATCGCCCTCGATGGCCGCGACCAGCTCTTCGATGCGATCGAACTTCAGCTCGTCGCGCAGGCGGTGCAGCATATCCAGCTGCACCTGTCGGCCGTAGATGTCGCCCTGGAAGTCGAGGAGGTACGCCTCGATGGTCGGCCAGGCTTCCTCCTCGAAGGTGGGGCGCACGCCAATGTTGGTCGACGACTGGTAGGCGACGCCGTCCAGGTGGGCGCGAGTGATGTAGACGCCGTAGGCCGGCAGCGCCAGGTCGTGTGCGATGCCGATGTTCGCAGTCGGGAAGCCGAGTTGGCGGCCACGCCGCTCGCCGACGACCACCGGCCCGCTCAGGGAGTAGGTGCGGCCCAGCAGGTCAGCGGCGCGCTCCATCTCGCCAGCTGCCAGTGCTTGGCGCACGGCCGAGGAGCCCACCTTGGTTCCGTCCTCAGCTAGCACGTCTGCGACCACTAGCTCGAAGCCCAGCTCCTCGCCGAGCGCCCTCAAGACCTCCGGCGTGCCCTCGCGGCTGCGGCCAAGCGTCAGGTCCGGGCCGATGAAGAGCATGCGCATGCTCAGCTCCTGCATCAGCAGCTCGACGAACTCGCGCGCGGTCAGCTGCGACAGCTCCGACGTGAAGGAAAGCATACCGACGCGGTCAGGACCGAGCGCCCTCAGCAGTGCCAATCGCTCGTCCAGGGAGCAGAGGTAGGTAATCGGCAGACCCGGTCGCAGGACGGTCAGCGGGTTGGGGTGCAGGGTGATGACGACCGATGCCAGGTCTCTCTCTCGGGCGGCGGCAAGAAAGGCCCGGATCAGGTGCTGGTGGCCGCGGTGTACGCCATCGAACTTGCCGATGGTGACAGCGCAGGTGCGGCCGGGCGCGCTGCGCCGCAGCTCCTCACGCGCCAGGTCCGGCACGGTCATCAGTGCAGCTCCCGGCGCCGGCCGCCGGGAATGCCAGATAGCGCCGCCTCTTTCAGCGCGCGCAGGTTGATCTCCGGTGTCAGCGGCGGTATCGAGCAGCCGGGCGCCAGCAGCAACCGCCGTCCGCCGGTCTGCGCAATCGCCAGCTGGGCCTCGCGGACGACGTCGCCAGGGTGGCGTGCCATGATCGTGTTCTCGTGGTCGATGCCCCCGATCAGTGCCTTGTCCGTCAGCGAGGCAATTTCCTGCAGCGAGGGGTTGCTTGAGTCGTGCGCTGCCCAATTGAAGGCGTGCACCGGATAGTCGAGGACGTGTCGCAACAGGTTGTTGGCCCGGCAGACATGCATGATGTTGAAGGAGGCCCGTCTCGCGGCAGCCAGGATACGCAGGTCGAAGGGTCTTACCCAGCGATCGAACTCCTTCTCGGAGAGCGTCTCGCTGTTCCCCCACTCAACAGTCGCCAGGAAAATGCCATCCGCGCCTGCCTTGAGGCAAGCGGTTGCGTAGGCTCCCAGCGTTTGGGTGATCGCCTCAACCGCGCGCTCCAGCAGGGCGGGCTCCTCGCGCATAAATCGGCGCACGGTGGCGGTGTTGCTCATGCGGCTCAGCACCGCCAGCGGCGTGAACACCGTCTGCACAAACGGCACTTCCTTGCGCAGACGGCGCGCAATGAGCTTGAGGGCCTGCAGCTGTTCGCCAAAGGGCCCCTCGGACGGGTCGACCGGGTGGATGCGCGAGAGGCTGTTGGCGGATGTCAGGCCGGACTTCGTCAGCTCCGGCGACTTGTCCGCCTCTCCGGACGGCTTGAAGCGGGCGCCCCAAGCCTCCGCGTAATAAGAGGCACGCGGGTTGACCTTGATGAAGTCCCAATCGTAGCGGCGGTAGGCCTCCACCGTGGCGTCGGCGAGCCCTTCCGCCGACCATTCGCGCAAGTAGTCGTGTCCCCAGGCGGAGGCGGGAACGTGGTCCAGCTCCTCACCTCGCAGGGCCGCTTGCACGCGTTCCCGCTTGTTCAGAACGTCGGCCATCGCGACTAAAGTCTAATGGAAATGCCCCGCACGCGCACGCGATGGCAGGTCTAGGCAGGTTCGCCGGGCGACTCTACCAGGACGATCTCGGCGAAGGCCTGGCCTTGTTCTGCCCAGAGCCGGCCCACCTTGAGCAGCTCCAGGACAGCGAGGAAGAGCACCACGATCTCGGTGCGCGTCTCGCAGGTCTCCAGCATGGTCCGCAGGGGCACACGGCCGCCGCTCTGTGCCAGCATCTGCGCCAGTTCTGTCATCTTGCGCTGGATGCTCATTGGCTCGATCTCCAGGACGGCGGGCTGCGCCTCGGCTGGTTTGCGTAACATCGCCTCTTGCACCGCGGAGAGTAGCGTATCGAGCGAGAGGCCCTGCAGCCCCGGCGAGACGTCCGCTTCTTTCGAGCGACGCCCTCGCCGGTACACCTTGCGCCCTGCGGCCTCCATCTGCCGGAAAACGGCGGCGATATCGCGGAAGCGGTGGTACTGCTGCAGCATCTGTACCAGATCGGAACCGTCGTCAGCGATCGAAGCTGGCGGCGCTTCAAAGGCGATCGCTGGCTTCGGCAAGAGAGCGCACGACTTGAGGTAAAGCAGCCTTACGCCAACCTCGATGAACTCCGAGAGCACCTCAGGATCTGAATCACCCCTGGCGCGGATGTGCTCCCAGTACTGGTCCGCCACCTGAGCCAGCGCGACGTCCGTGATCTGGCGCTGTTCCTTCTCGATCAGCTTCAGCAGCAGGTCAAGCGGACCGTCAAAGCCATCGACCCGCAGTTGCAGCACGGGCTGGCCTGTCAGGAGGTGGCGGCTTTGCGGCCGTTTGTGCTCTGAGCCGCCAGCGACCGGTGCAGCGGCTTGCCTACCGCCTGGGCCACGGCTCCCACGTGCTCCATGAGTAGCGCGAAGTTAGCCGGCGTCAGCGATTGCGCTCCGTCAGAGAGCGCGTGGTCAGGGCTGGCATGCACCTCGATGAGAAGTCCGTCAGCGCCCGCGGCCACGGCCGCCATGGCGACGGGCTCCACCAGATACCATTTGCCGGTGCTGTGGCTGGGGTCGGCGATGATAGGCAGGTGGCTCAGGCGCTTGACCAAGGGGATGGCGTTGACATCGAAGGTGAAGCGGGTAGCGGTCTCGAAGGTGCGGATACCGCGTTCACAGAGCATGACCTGCAGGTTGCCCTGCGCTAGCACGTGCTCCGCAGCCAGCAGCCACTCTTCGACAGTCGCCCACATGCCGCGCTTCAGCAGCACCGGCTTGTTGGTGCGGCCGACTTCCTTGAGCAGCGAGAAGTTCTGGCCGTTGCGGCTGCCGATCTGCAAGATGTCGGCGGTCTCCGAGACGACTTCGACGTCTCGCGGGTCTACGACCTCGGTAATGATCGGCAGGCCGGTCTCAGCTTTGGCCTGCGCCAGCAGAGCGAGGCCCTTGACGCCGTGGCCCTCGAAGTTGTGTGGGCTGGTGCGCGGCTTGAAGGCGCCGCCGCGGAAGATGTGTCCGCCGGAGTCGCGCACGCCGCGGGCGCTGGTCATGACGTACTCCTCGGTGTCAACGGAGCAAGGTCCGCCCATCACCACCAGCTCGCCGCCGCCGATCCGCAGATCGCCGACGTTGACGACAGTGTCGTACGGGTTGACCTCGCGGCTGGCCAGCTTGTAGGGCTTGCTAACCCGCAGGACGGTCTCGACACCGTCCATCACCGAGAACTCGTCCACCAGCTCCGGGTAGACCTGGCCGAGCACTGCGATTACGTTGCGCTCAACGCCGCGGATGAGGCTGTCCTTGAAGCCGAGCTCGCGCACCCGCTTCTGTATGTTGAGCAGGTCGCCTTCGTCGGCGTCAGTCTTCATTACTACAATCATGGCCTTGTCCTTCTCTAGCTAGTCTAACCGTTTCGCCCCGCGATGTCCGGTCTCAATACCACTGCTCCGTGCAAATAAACGTGGACCATATCCTCTTGCCGCTTTTCGGTATTGACGTGAATCAGCACTCTCAGACACATCGGCAGGGCACCCGGTACATTCATCTCGTGACCGCAGAGGAGCGGCACGTTGTCCCACTGCATCTGGCGAGCGGCGACCGCAGGAAAATCGGCGTTGAGGTCAGCCGTGGTAGTGAAGAAGGCTGAAGCTATGTCCGCGGTCTGCAGCTGGTTGGCTGCGAGGATGGAGGTGAGCAGCTCTTTGGTGGAGGCCATAATGGCCTCTTTGTCATTAGCTGTCACGGTTGTCGCGCCGCGGATGCCTCTGCAGTACATGGCTTGTGTCTCGCTGGCCTGCTGCCCGGGCAACGCGCCTATCCGCGACTAAATGCGCCGGCCCGGAGCCTGCTGCCCTGTGCCCGTGCCCCTAGTGGGCGGGCCTCAGACCGCAGTCCTCCGACGACCGGTAACCACCTCCACATATTGTCTCACCCGTTCTTCCCGCTCCGCGGGCGCCGCGCGTTCGATCTCCTGAATGATAGCGCTGCCGATAACGGCAGCGTCAGCAATCTCACGAACGCTTAGGAAATGTTCGCGACTAGATATACCAAACCCCACCGCAATAGGCAAGGGGGTCTTGGAGCGCACACGCTTGACGAAGCTAGCCAGCTCCTCCGGCATGCTCGTCCGCACGCCTGTTACGCCCGTCACCGAGACGCAGTAGACGAAGCCGGAAGCGTCCGCTACGAGCGTTTCGATGCGTGAATCACTGCTAGTCGGGGCGACCAAGGGAATGTGATCGAGGCCGCTCTCCCGGCAGGCCGCGATCAGCTCTGAGGCCTCCTCGGGCGGCAAGTCGATAACGATCAGGCCGTCGGAGCCGGCCGCGGCAGCGTCGCGTACGAAGGCAGCGGCGCCGTAGGACATTATCGGGTTGTAGTAGCCCATCAAGGCGATTGGGGCCTCGCAGCCGGCGGCGCGCAGGTGACGCACCAGGCCGAGGCAGGTGGCCGGCGTCACACCCTGCCTGAGCGCCTGGAAGGTCGAGCGCTGGATGGTGACGCCGTCAGCCAGCGGGTCCGAGAACGGGATCCCCAGCTCTATAACGTCGGCGCCGCCCTCGACCAGAGCCGGCACCAGCGTCAGCGTCGCGTCGGGGTCCGGGTAGCCAGCCGTCAGGAAGGCGATGAGCCCCGTCTCGCCGCGTTCGGCCAACGCCTTGAAGGCCGCCTCGATGCGGCTCACGTGTGCGCCTGCACGATTGAGCCGACGACGGCGATTGTGTTGAACATGACGTGCGTCGCGATATTGCTGAACAACGATCCAGAATAATCGTAAGAGAAGGCCAGCAGCATGCCGATCATCGTGAACGGAATGATGCTGCCGAGATCGAAGTGCAGCGCGGCGAAGAGCAGGCCGGAGGCGAACGCCGCCAGCGGCGGGCTCCAGCGCCAGCGCAGCGAGCCGAAGACGAAGCCCCTGAAGAACGTCTCCTCAACGAGAGGTGCGCAGGCGATCGCCAGGACAGCCGTCAACACGGTGACCACCGGCGTTTTGAAGGCATCGTCCGGAAGGGTGCTGCTCGGTTGTAGCTTGTCGGCCCCGATGGCAGAGAGGATTCCGTAGTACACGCCGAGCGTCACGTACGCCGCCACCAGGATCGCGAAAGGCAGCCAGGCGCCGCCCCGCTCGGGCTTGCGAAAGCCGAGCGCGGCGAGCTTGAGCTTGTACTTGAAGACGCTGAAGCGGAGCGCTACCACCAGCAGGAGCGCCTCCAGGACTATGTTGGCTGTGATAAGGACCGCCAGCGCCTGCGGGTCCTTCTCGACGTCTTTGTCGCCGGCGAGGCTGCTGGCGATCGCGGCCGCCGGCACCATCAGGATCAGCGCAATGACGATGAGCGCCCCCAGCGCTTTCGCGATGTCGCCAAGGCCCCAGGGCGCGCGACCCGGTCCCGGTCCGAAGCCCGGCGCGATCATCTGTCCTGTTTGGGGTGTCATGCTAACCTATCGTAGCAGAGGAGG
>DASRHH010000011.1:0-2299 GCA_035650635.1 Dehalococcoidia bacterium
TGCCGCCGACGAGGATCGGCGGGCCGCCAGTGCGCTGCGGCCGCGGCAGCAGGACAGCGTCCTGCAGGCGGTAGAAGCTGCCCTGGAACGTGGTAGGCGAATCGCTGTGCAGGAGGCGGCTGATCACCTCCAGCCCCTCGCGGAAACGGACGAAGCGCGACTCCAGGTCCAGGAGATCGAAGCCGTAGTTGGCATGCTCGCGCTCCACCCAGCCAGCGCCGACGCCCAGAACCAGCCGGCCGCCCGAAAGGTCGTCGACAGCCGCAGCCTGTCGCGCCGTGAACACGGGGTGTCGCAGCGAGACCGGCGACACGAGCGATCCAAACTGGATACGCGATGTGTTGCCGGCGAGCCAGGTCAGGGAGGGCCAGAGGTCCAGCGAATCGACATCGGGCGGACCGGGGTTGGTGATGTGATCGGAGCGGTAGAGCCCGACGAAACCCAGCTCCTCGATAGCCCCGGCCATACGCTGCCAGCGCGGCCAATTGAGGCCGTTCTGACCCTCGATCATGATGGCGACTTCCATGCTCCCCTCCTGTGGTTGCGGCAATTATAGACCTCACCGATTTGTTGATTGCCTTGTAACGTCCTCAGGCACACCGGAGATACACTCGCAAGCCGCGCTGCCCCTACGCTTGCGCTATCGCCGCGGCGAGCCGCTTTTCGTGGCGGCAGGCAACGGGCGGAAGGGAGAGCACGCAATGGAACGGATCACCGTCACGATAGAGGCCGCCGAGGCGTTACGGCATCTGCTGGACGATGCGGCAGCAGCGCCGGAGCAGACGCTACGCCTGGTAACCGACACCAGCGGCGACCTGGGCCTGGACCTGGACACCGTTAGCGAGGGCGACCAGGTGGTGGAAGACGGCGGACAGGCGGTTCTCGTCATCGCCCACGAGGTCGCGTTGGCAATCAGCGGCGCCACCATCGACGTCATGGAGACCGACGACGGCAAGATGCTAACGATCCTGCCGCCAGAAGACAGCAACAACCAGGAACAGAACTAGCGCCGGACAGACTGGGCGGCGATATTACGCCGCAGGATCTTCGCCAGGCGCGAGACTGCCGTTTCTATCTCCTCGGCGGCGATAAAGCTGAACGCCAGGCGCATGTAGTTGGCGCAGGCGTCCTGGCAGTAGAAGCGAGAGCCAGGGGCGATCATGATCCGCTCCTGCATCGCTTCCTCGGCGATCTTCTCGCCTGAGACTCCCTCCGGCAGCTCGATCCAGACGAAGAAACCGCCCTCAGGCGCCCGCCAGCGGGCCAGCCCATCAAAGTGCTCTCCTAGCGCGGCCAGGAAGCGGTCGCGCTTGTCCTTGTAGAACAAGAGAACGCGCTCCAGGTGCCCGTTGAAGGCGCCCGAGGCCACGAACTCCGCGACCAGGTAGGTGACCAGCGGAGCGGTGCCCATGTCCAGCCGCATGGCGACCAGTGCTTGCAGCAGCTCCGGTTGGGCCTGCGTCCAGCCCAGCCGCAGGCCGGGCCCGATGGTCTTGCTGTAGCTACCCATGCGGATGACGCCTCGGCCATCGGCGAGCGCATAGAACGAGGGCACTGCTTCCCCCTCGAAGCGCAGGTCGCCGTAGGCATCGTCCTCGACGATGAGACAGCCGTGCCGAGAGGCCAGATCGAGGAGCCGCAGCCGCCGCTCCAGGCTGAAGGTGATGGCAGTCGGGTTCTGGAAGTTCGGCGTGACGTAGAGGAACTTGGCTCGCCTGCCGGAGGCCTCAGCCTGCGACAACGCGCGCTCGAAGGCATCCGGCAGGGGACCGTCGTCGTCGAGCGGTATGCCGATAAGCTCGCCCTCGTGCGCGCGGATGGTGCGAATGGAGAGCCCGAAGGTGGGATTCTCGCAGATCACGACATCGCCCGGATCGACGAGGCTGAAGCAGACGTTCTCCAACGCCTGGGCCGCGCCGCCGGTCAGCATGAAGTTGTCCGCGGTCAGCGCCAGGCCCTCCTGGCGGTTCACGCGCTCCGCCAGAGCATGTCGCAGCTCGGCGTTGCCCTGGTTGCCGCCGTACTGCAGCGCCAGCTCGCCCCGAGAGCGTAGCATCCGCTCGAACGTCTGCACCAGCTCCTCGACCGGGAAGACGGTAGGGTCAGGCACGCCGGCCGCCAGGCGCAGCACCTGCTCGCGCGGCGGGGCGTAGCTGGGACCGGCGTTCGCCAGGAGATCGCGGGCGCGGCGGGCCAGCAGCTGTGTGGGGTCCCAGGAATCGCGCATTCTGCCTGGAGTTTAGCATTTGGCGGACGGCATCGAAATGAGCGGCGGGCCAGTGTAGACTCTGATGGGAGG
>DASRHH010000012.1:0-9926 GCA_035650635.1 Dehalococcoidia bacterium
CTTTCCTTCATAAAGCCGAGGATATGCGGCAAGTTCCGCTGAAATTCGGAGTTCGAGATGACGTGTGATATTTCACTGGGGCCGGCCCTGTGCAACATGGCTAGATCAGCATCAGTCGTGCTAGGGATCGAGCCGCCACTACGTCGGCGCAATCGTCGCCCAGAATCTCCCGATGCGGTCCCGGTGTACCAGCGCTTCGGCCCATCTCTCAGCTTGACACCTTGTTGGTTGCCAGCGGGATCTGTACGCGTTGTGGTGCCGGGAGTGGGGCTCGAACCCACACGTCCACCTAAGGACAGCGAATTTTAAGTCCGCCGCGTCTGCCGATTCCGCCACCCCGGCACAGATACGATTTTAGTGTATCGCGAGCGGTCGCGCTTCTGGAGAGAGGTTTGAGCTTCGCGTCTTAGCCCCCCGGCAGCACACCCAGCTGCCGCAGCAGGCCCGCCTCGTCGACGATTTCCCATTCCTCGGCGATCTTGCCGTTGGCCAGTCGCATGATCGTTATGAAGGGCATAGTCGCCTGCTTCCCGGTCGGCGGGATGCCCATGAGATCGCCGGTGTGCGTGCCACGCGCGGTCATCCGGCTGACAACCGTGTCCCCCTCGGCGATCTGGGCCTCAACAGTCAGCTTCAGATCAGGAAACGCCGTGAGAAACGTCGAGGCCAATCGCTTCTGTCCGTCAGGGCCTGCGAACATTGGGTTGTAGTGGTATACGTGATCCTTCGCGACCAGCTCGTCAAATATCTCCAGCTTGCCTTGCCCGGCGTCCTCGAAGAGGCGCCTGACGATGGCCTTGTTCTCTTCCGACATCCTTCTCTCCTTTCGAATTGCCACGAGCGATTGTAGCCCGATTCCACCGCGAATGACACTTGCATTGTTGCTCAACTGTGCTAGCATTTCGGTGTGAGCGCCAGCGAAGCGACTACTCGCTACGTCGAGCCCGACAAGGTCGAGGCGGTCCTCTGTAGCCTCCTGGAGCGCGAGACCGCGGGCTCCGTCGCGGACTTCTTCCGCGTCCTCGCCGATCCAACCCGCGTCGCGATAATCCACGCCCTCTCGCTGGCGGAGCTGTGCAACGCGGACCTGGCGTCCGTCCTCGGCGTCTCGGAGTCCGCCGTCTCGCACCAGATGCGGGAGCTGCGGCTGCTCAAGGTTGTGACGGCGCACAAGCGCGGCCGCATGGTCTACTACAGCCTGGCCGATAGCCACGTCACTCACATCTTCCTCGACACGCTACGACACGTGCAGGAGGGCCGCAATGGCGCATGAGCACCTGACGCAAGCCGGCCGCCATCACGGCCGGCTGCTACTGGTGCTGGCGATGACCGCCGCTTTCATGCTGGTGGAAGCGGCAGCCGGCATCCTGACCGGCAGCCTGGTGCTGCTGGCCGATGCCGGACACATGCTGGCCGACGTGGCGGCGCTCTCGTTTGCTGCAGTGGCCGTCTGGCTGGCGCAGCGTCCGGCCGGGGTCAACCGGACCTTTGGCTACTATCGCGCCGAGGTGCTGGTCGCGCTGCTCAACGCGCTGCTCCTTTTCACCATCGCCGGCTACATACTCTTCGAGGCCTGGCAGCGCTTTCGCTCGCCGGCGGACGTCGCCGGTTTGCCGCTGCTGGCCGTCGCCTCGATCGGGCTGGTCGTCAACCTGGCCGGCGCCCGGCTGCTGATGAGCGGCGCCCGCCAGAGCATGAACGTGCGCGGCGCCTACCTGGAGGTGCTGGCTGACCTCCTGGGGTCGATCGGCGCGATTGCGGCCGGCGTTATCCTGCTGGCCAGCGGCTGGCGCTATGCCGACCCCCTGTTCGCGGCGGGCGTCGGGCTGTTCATCCTGCCGCGCGGCTGGCACCTGCTCTGTGCCGCGCTCGACGTCCTTCTGGAGGCCGCGCCGAGCCAGATCGACGTCGACGAGGTGCGAGAGTCGATGCAGCAGGCTGACGGCGTGCGCTCCGTACACGACTTGCACATCTGGACTGTGACCAGTGGTTTCGTCGCGTTGAGCAGCCACGTCGAGGTCAGCGACGGCGTCGATCGCGACCGTCTGCTGCTGGCGCTGCGCTCCCGCCTGGCCGAGGGCTTCGGCATCGACCACGTGACGATCCAGCTGGAGGACCCCCGCCTGGCAGAGTCGCTGGGCCAGCCCTGCCTGCCGGGCGAGCTGGTCTGCGCGCCGACGGAAGCTATCGCAGAGCGACTGCTGCCGGCCGGGCGCCGCTAGAGCGGCTCGACCGCGACGTCGATAATGGCCGGCTTGCCGGACGCCTTCGCCGCCGCCAGTGCCGGCCCGATCTCCTCCGAGCGTTTAACGCTGACCCCGAAGGCCCCGAACACCTCCGCGAAGCGCGCGAAGTCCGTCCGCGAGAAGTCCACGCCGATCGGCCGTTCGCCGTACTGCGTCCGCTGGATCTGCTTGACGGAGCTGTAGCCGGAGTCGTTGAAGACGACCGTGATGACGTTGAGATTCTCGCGCACGGCCGTCTCCACGTCCTGGATGGTCATCGAGAAGTCGCCGTCGCCGACCAGGCACCAGACGTCGCGATCGGGATGCGCCAGCTTGGCGCCCAGCGCGGCCGGGAAGGCGAAGCCCATCATGCCGAAGCCGCCTGACTTGAGGTAGGAGCGCGGCCGTCGCGCCAGGAGCTTGCCGGCGTGGAAGGAGTGGCGGCCGGCGCCGGCCGTGACGACGGCATCGGCATTTATGTGTTCCGACAGCTCCTTGATCAGCCGCTGGTGCTGGACCGGCGAGCCGTCTTTGGCGCTCGCCAGATAGCCGGTGCGTTCTTGCTCCAGCTTGTCGCGCAGCTCGCTGCGCCACCTGTCGCGCTCAGCCAGCGACCCTCCGGCGGGCAGGATCGCCAGCAGGTCCTGCAGGAAGCGGCGCGGGTCGCAGGCCAGGCCAATATCGACCGGGTACTGGTGGGCGAGCAGGCCGGGCTCGACATCGACCTGCACGATCGCGGCCCCTTCCGGGATGAGCGACCAGCCAAGCGTATCCGTATCGGCCAGGCGTGAGCCAACGGCCAGCACCAGGTCGGCGGAGCGCAGCGTCTCGTTGCCGGCCGCGTCGCCCCAGGTGCCGATGGCGCCGCCGTAGTATGGGCTGTCCTCCGGTATCAGGCCCCGGGCCTCCAGCGTGACCAGCACCGGGCAGGCCAACCGCTCGGCCAGCCACTGCAGTTCGGGGCCGCCTTCGGCCCAGACCAGCCCGTCGCCGGCCAGCAGCACCGGCCGCTGGGCGCGGCTGAGCATCTGCGGTACGGCCTCCAGCAGCTCCGGGTCCGGTCGCGAGCGAGCGGAGTAGCTGCTGTAGGCCGGACGCTTGCCCTCGGCGAGTTCGGCGTCCTGGCGCAGCACGTCTAGCGGCAGGTCGATCTGCACCGGCCCGGGACGGCCGAGAGTTGAGCGGACAACGGCACTGCGCACGATGCGCGGGATATCGGCGGCGCGATACGGCCGGGCCGCCCACTTGGTGACCTCCCGGAACGGCGAGAGCTGATCCCAGGAGTTGAAGACGTCCCGGTCCTGCAGCTGCAGCTGTTCGTTGCAGGTGAGCGCGATTACCGGCGAGTACTCCCGATAGGCCGCGCCGATGTTGATCAGCAGATTGGCGGCGCTCGGCCCCAGGTGCACCAGGCAGACGCCCGGCCTGCCGCTGGAGCGCGCGTAACCATCCGCCATACCGCCGATCGTCTGCTCGTGCTTGGCCAGCACGAAGCGGATCGATGGGTGTTCGTAGAGAGCGTCGAGGACGGGCAGCGTGGTGTGCCCGGACATCCCCACCACGTGGGTGACGCCGGCATCAACCAGCGCCTCGACTAGGAGTTGGCCGCCGGTGGAGCTGGACATTGCTACCTCCTCAATCAAGCTAGTAGCGGCTGTCGCCCACGGTCTCCGGCAAGAACAGCTGGTCGGCCGCGAACGGCTGCGGGATCAGACCCTGCTCGTGGGCGTAGGCGACGATGGTCTCGATAGCGAGGCGGTTGTCACGGACATTGTAGGGCCAGTAGTCGCGGCCCATCAGCGAACGTTGCTCCTCCAACAGGATGCCCGCCCAGGACATCGAGAGCGTCTGCTGGTCATCAAGCCGTCGAAAGCAGGCGTCGCGGGACGCCCGGAAGGCCTGCAACAACGCCATGGCCGCGCCGGGAAAGCGGTCGACGACCTCCTGGCGCAGGACCACTAAGTGGCTGATCGGAAAGATGCCTGTGGTTCGGTAGAACGCCTGCTCCTCGGCCTTGTAGTCCGGGAAGAGGCGCCGCACCCGCGGGTCGCCGCGCTGCACGGCCTCCAGGACGTCCGGGTAGATCACGGCATCGAGCTTGCCTTCCAGCAGCATGGCTTCCAGCCCCTGCCTGGCTTCGAGGCGCGTCAAGCGTACCCAGGCCGGCAGGTCGAGGATGAGCGGCTCCGGCGGCGCGAACCAGGAGATGCTCCTCAGGTCAACCCTGTAGTAGTGCTGGAGGACGCCGCGCGCCCAGACGCTGGCCGTGGCGGACCAGCCGCGCAGGCCGACGCGCTTGCCCTCGAGGTCGCGCGGGCCATCGATTCCGGCCGCCGTATTGCAAAAGATATAGGACTGGCGGAACTTGCGGTTGGGGAAGGCCGGTATGCCGCAGAACGGCATCCCACGCGAGCGTGCCATCAGGAAATTCGCGAATGAGAACTCGCAGGCGTCGAAGGCGCCGTCACGCAAAAAACGGGCATGGCGCTCCCCGTCCTCGATCTCCCAGGCCACGTCCAGCTCCAGTCCCTCACAGGCGACCTGACCGCTGATCAGCGCCTGGTTGAGGTCGTGGTCGGCGCAGGCCAGGGTGAGCCTCGGCGCAGACACGCTGCTAGAGCAAACCCCCGTTAAGGAAGATGTTCTGACCGTTGAGATACTGGCTCTCGTCCTGCAGCAGGAAGACGATGACGTTGGCGACGTCCTCTGCCTCGCCGATGCGGCCGCTGGGATTGGCCTGCGCCATGCGCTGCAGCACCTGGTCTGACAGAGCATCGCGGGCCAGCGGAGTATCGACGACGGCCGGCGCCAGCGAGTTCACCGTGATGCCGCTGGGCGCGAACTCCAGCGCCAGCGCCCGCGTCATGCTGGCGATACCGCCCTTGGCGGCGATGTAAGGCAGCGAGCCGACGCCACCGCGGCGCGCCAGGTCCGACGACATGTTGACGACGCGACCGTAACCACGCTCTTTCATGTGCGGCAAGACCGCCTGGCAGAAGAGGAAGACACCCTTGAGGTTGATATCGATCAGGCGGTCCCAGTCCTCCTCGGCCAGGTCCTTCGTTGGCGTCAGCCGGCCGAAGACGCCAGCCAGGTTGACCAGGAAGTCGATCTTGCCGAACGTCTCGAGGCAGCCAGCGACGGCGCCGGTCACGTCAGCCTTGGATGCGACGTCGAGCGCGGCCCAGGCGGCCGTTTGCTCGCCCAGCCGGCGTGCCTGCGCCTCCAGGCCGGCCCGGTCGATATCGACCAGGAAGAGACTAACGCCCCGGCCAGCGAGCTCCGCCGCCAGGCTGGTGCCGATGCCGCCGCAGGCGCCGGTGATCAGCGCTACCCGATTGTCCCACTCCATCCGCTAGTGCTGAGCCTCCTCTTTCACCCGGCGCCTCAATCAGGCGAGGCCAGGTTGCTGTACATGCGGCAGGCGTTGTCCGCCAGGATCTTCTGTTTCAGCTGCGGCGAAAGATCCTCCCGCTCCGTGATCTCCTCGATGTTGTGCGGGAAGGAGGAGTCCCAGTGCGGGTAGTCCGAGGCGTAGAAGAGGCCATCCGGCAGGAGCTCCGCTACCTGCGGCAGCAGGTTCTCGCTCCCCTCCGCCTCCACGAAGACGCGACCGCTGCGGATGTACTCGCTGGGCTTGCGCAGGCAGAGCGGCGCTTCCACCTTGGCGCGCAGCTCCCACTCCTCGTCCATGCGGTCGAGCCAGTAGGGCACCCAGGTGCAGCCGGCCTCCATGAAGGCGACCCGCAGGTTGGGAAACTGCTCAAAGACGCCGCGGAAGACCATGCTGGTCATCTGGATCATCTGCGCGAACGGGTGCGAGAGCGTATGCACCTCGATGAACTGGTCGAACAACTCGCCGGCGAAGTAGTGAGGGCCGCGCACGGTGGCGTGGACGGCGACCATGCAGCCAAGGCGTTCCGCTTCGGCGTAGACCGGCCAGTAGTCCGGGTGCCCCAGCGGCAGGCGCAGCCCGACGGCGTTGAGCATCGCACCGGCGACCTTGAGCTCGCTGACGGCGCGGCGCAACTCTTTCACTGCCTCGCTCACGTCTTGCAGCGGCACCAGGGCCACTCCCTGCAAGCGCGGGCTCTGTTGCAGAAACTCCTGGTGCAGGAAGTCGTTGTAGGCCTGCGCCAGCGCGACAGCGAACTCCGGCTCCCGTATCCAGCCGAAGGCGATGCCGCCGGTGGGATAGAGGATCGCCGATTCCACGCCGCCCCGGTCCAGCGCCTCCAGCCAGCTCTTGGCGTCGCCGGCGCGGGCGCCCAGGGTGCCGCCGAGGCCGCGGTCCCAGTGGTCTATTGGATAGATGTCGCGACGCAGCCGATAAGCGCCCTCCAGGTATGGCCGCAGCTGATCGTCCTTCTCGGTGATATGACCGTCCGCATCGATAACGCGAAAGTCTTTCGCTGACGCCATTACGCCCTCCCTGGCGCTAGCCTATGGTAGCGCCGAACCGGGCCCGCCAGGCCGGAATGGCCTCCGGGTTCACCAGGAACTCAGGCACCTCACCTCGAAGCGCCCTCAGCGTGTTCTCAACCATTACCGCCGGCATACGGGTTTCCAGCTCGGGGGTGCTGGACGCTGTGTGAGGAGAGTAGATGGTCTTGTAGAAGAGCTCCTCCGCCAGCAGGGGGTGGTCCGGGGGCGGCGGCTCCGGCTCGAAGACATCGATGGCCGCGCCGGCGATGCGGCCCTCCTGCAACGCCTGCGCCAGCGCAATCTCGTCCAGGACGACGCCGCGCGCGGTGTTTACCAGGTAGGAAGTCGGTTTCATCAGCGCCAGCTCCGGCGCGCCAATCAGCTTGCGGTTCTCAGGCGTCGCGACGACGTGCAACGTCACGAAATCGGAGCGCTGCAGCAACTCCTCCAACGACACCGGCTCCACACCCTGCTCGCGAATCGCGGCCTCCGGTATGTAGGGGTCGTAGGCCAGCAGCTGGACGTCCCAGGGCTGGAAGAGGTCCGCCACGCGGCGGCCGATGCGGCCGAAACCGACGATGCCGATAGCCTTGCCCTTGAGATAAACGTTGGTGACGCTGCGCCACTTGCCGGCGCGAGCGTTGCGGTCGCCGACCTTGAGGTCCTTGGCCATGGCCAGGATGCGGGCCAGCGTGGCCTCCGCGACGCCGAGATAGTTCTCCTCGACCGGGGTATTGCTGACCAGGATGCCCAGCTCGGTGGCGCCCGGGATATCGATGCGCTCCACACCAATGCCCAGCTTGGCGACTGTGCTCAGCTTCTTGCCGGCGGCCAGCACCTCCTTGGGGAAGTGCTCTCGCGTGCCCACCATGATGGCGTCAGCGTCCGCGATCAGCGCGCGGACCTCGTCGGGGGTGTACTCGTTGGCGGCGTCGGTAAACGGCCGGCCCAGGATGACCTCACAGCCGGATTCTTCCAGGAGCTTGAGGAGTTCGCGCCGCTCAGGCCTGTGCTCGATCCAGACAACCCTCCAACGAGCGGCCATAGCACCTCACTATAGGAAAGGCCGGAGAAACACGTCAAGCAAAGCTACCAATCCTCGTAATAAGCGGCGCAGGCGGGTAAATTCGTCGCCCACTGGACAGTTTCCGGCCGCAAGCTATAACCTTCGCGTATTCCCCGTTGAGGAGGCCGAGAGATGAGCCAGGACCAGCCAGGCCGGACTCCAGCCGCGCTGCAGGCGGCCGCTGGACCCCGCCTGAGCAGCGCTGAGTATGGCTCCGACGTCATCGTGGAGATGCTGCGCGAGACCGGCATCCCCTACGTGGCCCTCAACCCCGGCGCCAGCTTCCGCGGCATCCACGACTCCCTTGTGAACTTCGGCCACGGCCAGCCGCCGGAGATCATCCTCTGCACCCACGAGGAGGTTGCCGTAGCGATGGCCCACGGCTACGCCCGCGTGACCGGCCGGCCCATGGCCGCCGCCCTGCACGACATCGTGGGGCTGCAGCACGCGACGATGGCGATCTTCAACGCCTGGTGCGATCGCGTGCCGATGCTGCTCTTGGGCGGCACCGGTCCGATGGACAGCGACAAGCGCCGCCCCTGGATCGACTGGGTGCACACGGCGCTGGTCCAGGGCAACCAGGTGCGGGATTACGTCAAGTGGGACGACCAGCCGGCCAGTGTCGAGGCCTTTCCGGAGTCACTGCTGCGCGCCTACCGCCTGGCGATGACCGAGCCGCAGGGGCCGGTCTACATCTGCTTCGACGCGACGCTGCAGGAGCAGGAAGTAGGCTCGCCAGTGCAGATCCCGGACGCCCGCCGCTTTGCCTCGCCGGCCCCGCCGGCGGCCGGCCCGCAGGCCCTGCGGGAAGCGGCCTCGCTGCTGGTGCAGGCCCGCTTCCCGGTCATCGTCGCTGATAACGCCGGCCGCAACCCGGAGGCCGTGCCGGCGCTGCTGAACCTGGCCGAGCTGCTGGGCTGCGGCGTTGTCGACATCGGCGGCTACTTCAACTTCCCCAGCGGCCACGTGCTGGACGTCACCGCGGCGCGACCCGAGGCGCTGGCCCGCGCTGACGTCATACTGGCGTTGGACGTCAACGACCTGGCTTCGGCGCTGGCGGCGCGAGCCGGCAGAGACCGCGTTGGGCTGGAGCTGGCGTTGCCGCCGGAAGCGCGCATTATCCACGTCACGCTGGCCGACTACCTGCAGCACAGCTGGGCCAGCGACGTCCAGAAGCTGATGCCCGTCGATATCCCGATCGCGGCCTCCGCGGCCTCAGTCCTGCCGGATCTGATCGCGCTCTGTGCGCGCGAGATCGACGCTGGCGGCGGCGGCGATGCTATCGGCGAGCGCCGGCGCCAGGTTCAGGAGCTGCAGGCCACCGTTCAGCGACCGGCCGCCAGCCCGTCCGACGGCGCCATCACCCGGCCGCGTCTCTACCGGGAAATGTGGTCGCAGATCGCTGGCAGCGAGTGGTCTCTGGTTAACGGCCCCTACGCGCAGCTGCGCTCAACCTGGGAGTTCACGCAGCCACAGCAGTTCGCGGGCGCCAACCGCGGAGCCGGTCTGGGCTACAGCCTGGGCGCCTCGCTGGGGGCGGCGCTGGCGCACAAGGGCAGCGGCCGCCTCTGCATCGACATCCAGGGCGACGGCGACTTCCTGTTCACGCCGAGCGCCCTCTGGACGGCCGTGCACCACCAGATCCCGCTGCTGGTGGTCGTCGTCAACAACCGCAGCTACGGCAACGACGAGGAACACCAGCGCTACATGGCGGTGACGCGCGGCCGGCCGGAAGAGAACAAGGGCATCGGCATTGTCCTGGAGCCGCCGCAAACCGATTTCGCGGCCCTGGCCCGCTCCTTCGGCGTCGCCGGCTTCGGCCCGATCAGCGACCCCGAAGCGCTGGGCCCGGCCCTGCGAGACGCCATCGCGGTGGTGCGAGACGGCAGGCCGGCGCTGGTGGACGTCGTCGCGCCGGGGATCTAGCCGGCGCCCAAAAAGTGAAGCGGCCCCCAGTGGGGGCCGCTTTGATGTCGATCTGGAGGCGACGGTCGGAATCGAACCGACGATAGGGGTTTTGCAGACCCCCGCCTTAACCACTTGGCCACGCCGCCACAAAAAAAATGGAGCGGAAGACGAGATTCGAACTCGCGACCCCCTCCTTGGCAAGGAGGTGCTCTACCACTGAGCCACTTCCGCTTGGACGTTCAATATTTACCACGGTGAAAAACGTGGAGTCAAGGTACCTCGTGCTGCTACACTATGCCCGT
>DASRHH010000013.1:0-27966 GCA_035650635.1 Dehalococcoidia bacterium
ACCGTCTACGTCTCGCTGGACCTCGAGACGTCCGGCATCGACCCCGCCAAGGACGCGATCATCGAGATCGGCGCCGTCAAGTTCGACGAGAATGGGGTGCTGGAGGAGTTCCAGACGCTGGTCAACCCCTGCCGGCCGCTCGACCCATTCGTCCAAGAGCTTACCGGCATCTGCGACGAAGACCTGGCGACAGCGCCTTCACTGGAAGCAGTCCGTCCGGCCCTTCAGCTCTTCCTGGCCGACTTACCGTTGGTGGGCCACAACGTCGTCGCCTTTGACGTGCCATTCCTGGCGAGTGCCGGCATCTATACAGCGTCAGAGGTCTTCGATACCTGGGAGCTGGCGGCACTGCTGCTGCCGGCCTCCGGGGAGTACAGCCTGCGCGCCCTGGCGGAGCGCTACGGCATCGAGAACAGCCGGCCGCACCGCGCGCTGCCGGATGCCATGGCAACGCTCGGCGTGTTTCGCGGGCTGCAGCGCCAGGCAGCCGCGCTGCCGGCGCCCGTGCTGGCGGCGGCGCAGCGCTGCCTGGCGCAGAGCCGCTGGTCCGCCCGCCAGCTCCTGGAGGAGGCCGCAATCACCGGCGCTAGACCCCCTTCACCCTACGTCCGAGCCGAAGAGCTACGACCACTGGAGCGCCAGGCGGAGACGCTGCCGATATTGCCGGAGGAGCTGCGAGCGCTCTTCGCACAGACGGCCGCCAGCCAGGTGTTGCCCGGCTTCGAGGAGCGCGCCGAGCAGGTGCGCATGGCGCAGGCGGTGGCGCGCGCCCTCAACGACGGCGAGCAATTGCTGGTAGAGGCCGGCACCGGTACCGGCAAGTCGCTGGCCTACCTCGTGCCGTCGGCGCTCTACGCGCTGCGCAACGGCAGCCGCGTCGTCGTCTCCACCAACACGCTGAACCTGCAGCAGCAGTTGCTGGAGAAGGATATCCCGGCCCTGGGACAGATGCTGGCAGCCGGCGGGATCGAGGGTGAGCTGCGCAGCGCCGCCCTCAAGGGCCGGCGCAACTACCTCTGCCTGCGCCGCCTGCACGCCTTCGAGCCTGACGCCGAGACCACTGAGGCCGAAGCCCGCTTGCTGGCCCGCCTGCATATCTGGGCCGCCGAGACGCAGACCGGCGACCGCTCCGAATTGCGACTACGCAGCGGCGACCAGGCGATCTGGCAGCGCCTCAGCGCCGAGGACGCCCGCTGCAGCGCCGACAACTGCCCCTACGTGGTCGACGGCAGCTGCTTCCTGGTGCGCGCGCGCCGCCGTGCCGAGGCCGCCCACCTGCTCGTCGTCAACCACGCGCTGCTGCTCTCGGATGTCACGGTGGAGGGCCGGCTGCTGCCGGCCTACGAGAGCCTCATCGTCGACGAAGCGCACCACCTGGAGGACGAAGCGACGAACCAACTCGGTTTCCGCACCAACGAGCGCGAGCTGGGCGATTTCCTTGAGGCCTGCCACCACCTGGCGAGCTCCATCCGCGGCGAGGCCCGGCGCGGCGTCGCCGCCCTTTCGCCGCTGGCGCCGCTCAGCGGCCTGGCCCGCTCGCTAGATGAGGCCGCCGACCGCGCCAGCCAGCACCTGCAGCAGCTGCTTGTGGTCGCCCGTCAGTTCCTGCATCGCCACGCCGCCGACGCCAGCGACTACGATAGCCGCCTCACCATCGCCAGCGGTGCGCGCTCCCAGCCCGATTGGTCTGAGATCGAGATCGCCTGGGATAACCTGGACCTCTCGCTCTCCAACCTGCTGGAGCTGCTGCGCCGCCTGGCCGAGGCCCTGCTGAGCCCGGACGCGACCGGTATGTTCAATCGCGACTCCCTGGCTGGCGAGACCGTCAGCCTTTTGGAGGACGGCTCTGACCTGCGCAAGGGCCTCTCACAGGCCATCGAGCGGGACGACCCCCACCAGGTCGTCTGGCTGGAGGAGGACCGCGAGCGCGCCCAGCTGGCGCTATCGTCGGTGCCGTTGGATGTGGCGCCGCTGCTGCAGGAGGGTCTCTACGCGGAGCGCAACGCAGTCGTCATGACCAGCGCCACCCTGCGCACCGCCGACCCCGGCGGCAGTGGCTTCGCCTTCATCCGGCGGCGGCTGGGGCTGGAGGACGCGACGGAGCTAGACCTGGGCTCGCCCTTCGACTTCCAGCGCGCCGCCCTGGTGCTCCTGCCGACCGATATGGTTGAGCCGAACTGGCCGGAGTATGTCGAGACACTGGCCCGATCGCTGCAGGACCTGACGCTGGCCTCGGAAGGGCGGGCCCTTTGCCTCTTCACCTCCAACGCCACGCTGCGCGCCGTCCACCGGCTGCTACAGCCGCAGCTCGCAGCCGCCGGCATCAACGTCTACGGGCAAGGGATCGACGGCACGCCGGCGGAGCTGGTGCGCACGCTGCGTCGCAATCCACGTAGTCTGGTGCTGGGTGCGGCCAGCTTCTGGGAAGGCATCGACATCGTCGGGCAGGCGCTCTCGCTGCTTGTGGTCGCGCGGCTGCCTTTCTCCGTGCCGACCGAGCCCGTCTACGCGGCCCGCTCTGCCCTCTTCGAAGAGCCATTCAACCAGTTCGCACTGCCACAGGCGGCGCTACGGCTCAAGCAGGGCTTCGGGCGGCTCATCCGCTCACATTCAGACCGCGGCGTCATGGTAGTGCTGGACGGGCGTATCAACAGCAAGAGCTACGGCGAGTACTTCCTGCGCTCCCTGCCACCGGCTCAGGTGCTACGCAAGCGCCTGCGCGACCTGCCGGCCGAGACTGCCCGATGGCTAGGCGCCGAAGCGACGCAACCCTCCTAGCGCCCGGCGAAACGGCGGCCGACGCCCGAGTCGCGCTGCGCCGGACCAGCGATGCCGACCTGGAGTTGATCGCCGGCTGGTACGGCGAGGCCCTCGCAACCGCGACCGGCGCGGCCGACGCCGGGGCACGACTGCAAGGCCCGGAGATCCTCGCCATCACCCTACCGGACCGCGATGAGCCAGCCGGGGTGCTGGAGTTCGCGATTGGCGAGCCGGCCCAGGGCTGGTTGCAGGTGCGCTTCATCGCCATAGAGCGTAGTCTGCGCGGCTGGGGATACGGCTCGGAAGCGATGCGCCTGCTGGAGGATCTAGCCCGCCGGCGGGCCGGCGGGCGCCGTTTCTGGGCGCACATCCGGCCCGCCAACGGGCTCAACGTCTACTTCTGGCTACGCCTGGGCTATCGGCCGGCGCTGCCGGACGACGGCCTGCCGCACCCGGCGGACGGGTTGGTCATGGTCTACGAAGCGCCGGCGTAGTGCTACACTCGGGCCGGAGGAACCCATGCGCGACGTAATGGAGCGGATCGACCAGCAGATGAACGAATCGTTCTCGCTGCTGCAGGAGTTCTGCCGCCTGCCCAGCGTCAGCGCCCAGGGCACCGCCATCGAGCAGACGGCGGAGTTCATCGCCGGTGAGCTGCGCAAGCTGGAGTTCGAGACGCAGATCATCCCCAAGCGCGCCGGCGGTCAGCCGGTCGTTTACGCCTACCACCCCGGCGTCGTCGATCGCACCATCCTCCTCTACGGCCACTACGATGTCCAGCCGGCGGAGCCGCTCGACCTCTGGTCGACGCCACCCTTCGAGCCGGCGCTCGTCGGCGACCGCCTCTACGGCCGCGGCATCTCAGACAACAAGGGCAACATCATCGCTCGCATCGCCGCCATCCGCGCCTGGAAGGAGACCCGCGGCGAATTGCCCTGCGCCGTCAAGTTCTGCCTGGAGGGCGACGAAGAGATCGGCAGCCCGCAGATGGAGCCGTTCGTCGAGGAGCACCGCGACCTGCTGACCGCCGACGCCTGCCTCTGGGAGGGCGGCGACATCACCTGGGAGGGCCGGCCGCAGGTTACCCTTGGTGTGAAGGGCCTGCTCTACGTGGAGCTGGCGGTCAAGACGATCGCGCGCGACGCCCACTCCTCCTGGGCGACGACGCTGCCCAACGCCGCCTGGCGCCTGGTCTGGGCGCTCAACTCCATCAAGTCGCCGGACGAGAGCATCCTGGTCGACGGCTTCTTCGACGACGTGCGAGCGCCAACGCCGGAGGAGCTGGCTGCCATCGCCGCCATGCCGTCGGATGAAAGCGAGACGCTAGCAAGCTACGAGATCGGCGAGTTCCTTTGCGGCGTGCGCGGCGCCGATTTCCGGTCGCGCCACCTGCTGGAGCCGACCGCCAGCGTCGATGGCCTGCTCTCAGGCTACACCGGCGCCGGCCCCAAGACGGTGCTGCCGGCCGAGGCGATGGCCAAGATGGACTTCCGCCTGGTGCCGGCCCAGGACCCGGACGATATCTTCGCCAAGCTGCGGGCCCACTTGGACCGCCACGGCTTCAGCGACGTGGCGCTGCGCAAGCTCAGCTCGGAGCACGCCGCCCGCACCGCGCCCACTCATCCGTTCGTCAGCGTCGTCACGGAGGCGACGCGCGAGGTCTATGGCAAGGAGCCGGTCGTCATCCCCTCGATGGCCGGCACCGGTCCTCTGCACCCGTTCATGGCGACTCTGGGGCTGCCCACGGCGGACTGCGGCGTTGGCTACCCGGATAACCGCATCCATGCTCCAGACGAGAACATTCGCACCGACGACTTCCGCAACGGCGTCAAGGCAATAGCGGCGCTGCTCGAGAAGTTCGCTGCCTGGCCCGGCTAGCGATCAACTTGCGCGAGCAACCGCCGCACCAGCGCTTCTTCGTCCTCGCGCGTTCGCACCTCGCCCTCGATGCGTGCGCGGCGCAAGCGGCGCAGCAGCTCTCCCATCTGTGGGCCGCGCGGCACGCCCAGGCGGGCCAGGTCAGCGCCGGTGAGCTGCGGCCTGACCTGCCGCTGCTCGCGCAGGTAGCGTAGCAAACGCTCCTCCGGCACCCGATGGCTCAGCGCCAGAGCCCAGACCGCTTCCGTGGGGTAGGCATCCAGCGCCTCCGCCAGCTCGCCGGCCGATAGGCCGCCGCGGAGCAGGCGGGCCGCGCGAGAACGCAGCTCGGCGCTCGCTTCGACGACTTTCCGCTGCTGCTTCGGCAGAGAGAGACGGGTCGCCATCTCGGCGGCCTCTTCCAGTACCAGACGCTGCGCTAGCAGCGCCAGGTAGAGCTCAGGCGAGTCGGGGCCCCCCTGCTCACGCACGGATGCAAAGGCACGCGCCTCGGCGGCTCCAAAACGGAGCCTGGGGTGCAGGTAGCGCAGGGCACCCCAGCGCTGCAGCAACGCCAGCGCCGCTTCCGGGCGCTCCTCTTGCAGGATGCGCTCCAGCTCGTAGCGCAGTCGCTCGCCGCTGATCGTCTCCAGGTAGACGACATCGCGGCGCAGCCAGGCCAGCGTCTGCCGCTCGACCGCGAAGCTCAGGCGGATGGCGTAGCGGGCGCTGCGCAGGATGCGGGTCGCATCGTCCTGGAAGCTGCGCTCATGCAGCACCCGCAGGCGGTTCGTCGCCAGGTCGCGCTGACCGCCCAGCGGGTCGATCAGCTGGCCCTCGGGGGCCAGCGGCAGCGCCATGGCGTTAACGGTGAAGTCGCGGCGCCGGAGATCGGCCTCGATGCCGGCGGCGTGGACGACGGGTAACGCGCCCGGGTGCGGATAGGTCTCCGAGCGGCTCATCGCGACGTCAAGGCTGAAGCCGCCGCCGTTCAGCGTCGCCGTCTGGAAGGTTGTATGCACCGTCACCGGCAGCCGCAGCGCCTGCGCGACGGCCTGACCAGTGCCGGGGCATCGCCCTGGACGGCGAAGTCGAGATCGAGGCCCAGCCGGCCCAGCAAGAGGTCGCGCACGCTCCCGCCGACCAGGTAGAGTAGCAGGCGGCGCCGGGTCGCCTCGCTGCGTAAGGCGTCCAGGGCAGCCGTGGCCGCCGGGCTGAGCGCGGCGTAGAGCTTGGCGCTGAGGTTAGAGGTTGGTTGCATCGGAGTCTCGCGGCGACATTATATCTGGGCTAGCTTGACAGGCATTACGGGGCTACCTAAGATAACCACCAGTTAACCTGAATAGGGAAACGCCAGGCGGCCCGAGGAGTGAAGCGAAACAACGCTGACCACTGGCAGGGCCTCACGGGGCATCAGCTTTGCGCGGGCGGTCAAGATATCCCGCGCGCTTTGTTTTTCAGCGCTCAAGTTAGAATATGGCAACTGTGACGCGAGCCCGCAACATCGATGAGCTGGACCAGGCACTGAGCCTGCGCTTCCGCGACCCAGCGTTGCTGCGATTGGCGTTGGTGCACCGCTCCCACCTCAACGAGTCGGCGGACTCCAACCTGGAGTCCAACGAGCGGCTGGAGTTCCTTGGGGATGCCGTGCTGGGCTTGGTCATCTCCGAGGAGCTGTTCCGGACCTACCCGGCGCTGCCGGAGGGCAACCTCAGCCAGATCCGCGCCCACCTGGTACGTTGGGATAGCCTAGCGGCCATCGCGACGCGCATCTCGCTCGGCGATTACCTGGTGCTGGGTCGCGGGGAGGAGCTATCGGGCGGCAGGCAACGCCCCTCCAACCTGGCGGGCGCGCTGGAGGCGCTGATCGGCGCCGTCTACCTGGACGGCGGCCTCTCGCGCTCCAAGCGCTTCATCCTGCGGCTCTTCCAGCCAGAGCTGGAGCGCGTGGCTGAGGGCGAAGAGGTCACCGATAGCAAGTCGCGCTTGCAGCAGCTGGTCCAGGCACGCTGGCACGAGGTTCCGACTTACGCGCTGGTCAGCACCGAGGGGCCGGAGCACGCCCGCGTCTTCACCGTCGAGGCAAGCGCCCAGGGCAAGGTCCTGGGTCGCGGACGCGGCCGCAATAAGAAGCAGGCGGAGCTTGCAGCCGCGCAGCAGGCGCTGGAAGAATTGTTGGGCGGAGACTAGCGCATGCTCAGCCTCAAGCGGCTCGACATCACCGGCTTCAAGAGCTTCGCCGGCCGCACCTCTTTCCATTTCAGCGAATCGCTGACGGCGATCGTCGGGCCTAATGGCTCCGGCAAGTCGAACGTCGCGGACGCTTTGCGCTGGGTCCTGGGCGAACAGTCCGGCCGCCTGATCCGCACCCGCAAAATGGAAGACGTGCTGTTCGCCGGCTCAGCCAAGCGGCCGGCCTCGGAGCGCGCCGAGGTCACGATTACCTTCGATAACAGCAGCGGCTGGCTGCCCACCGACGCCAAGGAAGTCACCTTCGGGCGGCGCGCCCAGCGAACCGGCGAGAGCGAGTACTTCGTCAACCGCCGTCACGTCCGCCTGCGCGATATTCAGGAGCTGCTCATCGGCGCCAGCGCCGGCCAGGCCTCCTACTCCATCATCGGGCAGGGGCTCGTCGAGTCGGTGCTCAACCTGAAGCCGGACGAGCGGCGCCAGCTCATCGAGGAGGCAGCCGACGTGCAGCGCTACCGCTCGCGCATCCAGGCCGCTCGCGAGAAGCTGGGCGCTACGCACGAGAACATGGAGCGGATCAGCCTGGTCATCCAGGAGATAACGCCGCGGCTGCGCCAGCTGGAGCGGCAGGCTCGCCGCGCCGACGAGCACCAGCGCATCTCGCAAGAGCTGCGAGTGGCCCTGGAAGCTTGGTACGAGCACATGTGGCAGCAGGCCAACGAGGCCGTGACCACCAGTCGCGCGGCGCATGACCAGGCACAGGCCGACTATACACAGGCGCGCGTGGCGCTGGAGACCTGTCAGCGCGAACTCGGCGCTATCGATGCCGACCTGGAGCGACGTCGTAGCGCCCTGGCCGGCCTGCTGGCGCAGCGCCAGCAGCTCAGTGATGAGGTGCGTGAGCTGGATCAGCGACAGCGCCTAGATCAGCAGCGCCGCAATATCCTGCAGGTCCGGCAGCAAGAGCTGAGCGAGGAGTTGGATGCGCTGCAGGCAGAGCACGACCGCGCTGCCGCCAACGTCTTCGACGACGGCGAGCGCCGTGAGCAGATTGAGGCGTCGATCCACTCCGCGCGAGCGGAGCTGGAGGAGCACAAGCAGAAGCTAGCGGACATAGACGCCGAGTTCCAGGGCGCCCAGGCCAAGGCCGGCGCCGCCGAGGAGAAGGCGGGCCGCCTGGGCGCCGCCGCCATCGACCTGAAGGCGCGCGCCGACCGGCTGACCGCCGGCACGTCCGACCGCGAGACGGCCCGCCTGCGCAGCCGGCGCCGGTCGCTGGTCAACCAGCTGGCCGAGACGGTGCGCATCCTGCATAGCCTGGTGGAACAGGCCGACGAGACGCGCAAAGAAGCCGACGCTCTGTCGCGTCAGCGCCAGCAGGTCCAGACGGAACTGCGCCAGCTGCACAAGGTGATCTCCAATCTGCAGGCCAATCAGCAAGGGCGTATCGCCAAGCTGGAGGGGCTGCGGGCGCGCCTAGAGGTCATTCAGGAAGCGCAGGCCCAGTTCGCGGAGGCCTCGCCGGACTACGATCCGGAAGACCAGAGCATCATGGTGGAGGGCCTGCTGGCCGCGGTTCACCAGGTGATCCGCGTGCCGCGGGGCATGGAAAAGGCCATCGAAGCGGCCCTGGCGGACTACATGGAAGCGCTGATCGTCGAGACGCAGCGCGATGCCCTGACGGCCGTCCAATCGATCGCTGAGGCCGGTGTCGAGCACACCTACGTCCTGGCTCTGCAAGGCTTCAAGACCACCTACCCGCTAAACATCCTCAAGGAGAAGGGCGTGCTTGGCGTCGCATCGAAACTGGTCAAGTGCGAGCCGGGCTACCAGCCCATCGTCGATGCGCTACTGGGCCGAACGCTGATCGCACAGGACATCAATATCGCGGCGCGAGTGGCCCGAAGAGGCCTGGGCACTGTCGTCACGCTGGACGGCATCGTCTTCCACCCGCTCGGCTCGGTTAGCGCAGGCGTGCCGCGGACGCCACGGCCCACCTTTGCCCTGGCCTATGACCGCGACATCGAGCTGCTGCCCCGCGAGATCGAGCGCCTCGAGCACGCTATCGACGTGACCGCCCGGGAGCTGGAAGCGCGCCGCGACGAAGACCAGGAGGGCGACCAGGTCCTGCGTGCGCTGGACGAGAAGCGAGAGGCCAACAGCCAGAAGCAGGCCCACCTGCAGCAGGCCGCCGCCGAGCGTCGCCAGGTGCTGGGCCACCTGCGCGGCGAGCTGCGCGGCGTCATGTCAGCGCTGCAGCGGATGCAGGAGCAAGACGAATCATTCGCGGCAGAGGCAGCAGCGCTGCTGCAGGAGCGGGAGCGCCTGCTGACCGAGGCCGCGGAAGCCGAAGGGACGGCGGATTACCTGCACCGGGCCATCAACATGGTCGATACACAGCGGGAGGAGATCCTCAGGGACATCACCTCCGTCAGCACACGTATCGCCTCGCTGGAAGGAGAACTGCGCTCGCTCGCAGAGGTACGGCAGCAGAGCGAAGCCACCGTCCAGCGCATCGCGACTCAGCTGGAGGCCAAGCAGATGCAGCTGCGCGGCCTGGAGATCGAGATTTCCGCGCTGGCAGCCGGGCTCCTGACGACGGAGAAAGGGCTCCGCGAATCGCAGGCCGCGCTGGAGCGCTGCCTTGCCGAGTCGCAGCCAGAGCAAGACACGATCGACCAGTCTGAAGCGCGCGGGAAGGAGCTACGCTCGCAGCTGATGACACTGCAGACGCGGCTGCTCCAGGGCGAACGCCGGGTGATGGAGACCGAGTCCGAGACGCATCGCTGGGAGGGAGAGATCGCCGCGCTACGCCAGCACATCGAGGACGATGGCCTGACGATCGGCGAGCAGGGCAATGTGCGGACCATTGAGGCGCCACACATCCCCTTCTGGCTGGCCTCTACCCCCGAAACCGCGGCCGCCGAAGCCGCCGCGCCGGACGACCAGACGCGGCCCATCGCCGGCGGCGCCGTCATCGACCCCCAGCAGCTGGGCAGCGACATCGACAAGCTGCGCGGTCAGTTGCGCCAGCTGGGCCCGGTGAACATGGAGGCGCAGGCAGACTACCACGAGCTGCAGGAGCGGCACGGCTTCCTGAGTAGCCAGCTGGACGACTTGCGCCGGGCCGACGAATCGCTGGAGACCGCGATTCAGGAGCTGGAGAGCCTCATCGGACAGCGGTTGGAGACAACGTTCGAGCAGGTATCGAGCGCCTTCGCCGATTACTTCCGCACCTTCTTCGGCGGCGGCGACGCGCGGCTGGTCCTCACCAAGGGCGCGAACCCGGGCGTCGATATTGTCGCCCGGCCGACGAGCAAGCGCGTCAAGAGTCTCTCTCAGCTCTCCGGCGGGGAGAAGGCGTTGACCGCCGTCTCGTTCCTCTTCGCACTCCTGCAGACCAACCCGTCGCCGTTCTGCGTCCTCGACGAGGTCGACGCTATGCTGGACGAGGCCAACGTGGAGCGCTTCGTCGGGGCGTTGCAACAGCTGTCGGAGCGCACCCAGTTCATCGTCATCAGCCACAACCGCAAGACAATCGAGAAGGCCGACAGTATCTACGGTGTCTCCATGGGCCCGGATAATGTCTCCAAGGTGCTCTCGCTGCGGCTCAGCGAAGTCAGCAACAACTAGCGGCACCCCGCCGCCGCTAGATCCCCAACAGCTTGCGCGCGTTGGTTTCGTAGACCAGCTGCTTGTCGCCCTCGGACCAGCCCATCGCCTCGACCGTCTCCAGGTTGCCTTCGATGTCGATGAACGGGTAGTCGCTGGCGAACAGCAGGTGCTCCAGCCCCACTGCCTCTTGCGCTAGCCGGATGGAGCCGGGATTGAGCGAGACGACGTCCAGGTAGACGCGTCTCAGGTACTCGCTCGGCAGCAGCGGCAGTTCCTGGCGATTGATGCGGGGACTCCGTTTGAAGGAGTGGTCCATGCGGCCGACGATGTAGGGGAAGGCGCCGCCCAGGTGGGCGAACACGATCTTCAGGTTCGGCAGGCGTTCCAAGATGCCGCTGAGGATAAGGTTGGTGATCGCAAGAGTCGTATCGGCCAGGTAGGCAACGTTGGTCAGGCGCATCGGATCGGAGCCGACTGCATGGGCCATGGCGGGTGTCGTTGGGTGCATGAAGAGCACCACACCCAGCTCCGCCGCGGCGGCAAAGAACGGATAGTAGTCCTTTTTGACGTAGGGGTCGCCGGCCACGTTGGAGTAGATGCCGATGCCGCTGAGCCGCAGCTGCTTCACCGCATGCTCCATCTCCGCGATGGCAGCCGGGATGTCCTGCAGCGGCACCGTGCCGAGCCCGGCGAAGCGCCCCGGATAGGCCGCGACCACTTCCGCCGTGTCCTGGTTCATGCGCCGCGCCACGTCCCTGGCCGCGGGCAGCGGCAGCGTATCGACGCCGGGCAGCGTGACGCTCAGCACCTCCAGGTCGATGCCCAGGCGGTCGGCATCTTCCAGACGCCTGGCCGGATCGACCGACGCGGGAAGCAGCGGGATAGAGAGGCCGGGCGCGTACCAAACGTCGCGCTCGCTGCGCCCCGGCAGGACGTGCGGCGGCTCGCTGCGACCGCTCAGGTGGTCGACGTAAGAGCGTGGAAAGAAGTGCGAGTGGAAGTCAATGCGCATATCGCGCTCCTAGTCCCGGACCCGCTTGAGCACCGAGGCATCGCTGGCGCCGTCGATCCCCGCCAGGTCCTTGGCCAGCTCGATATAAGGCTTCATATCGTACTGCGCGATGAACTGCTGGAGGTTCAGGCTGACACCGCCGGCGTTATAGATCTCGAAGAGCAGCTGGCGCCCGCCGAAGGAGTCGCA
Source organism: Dehalococcoidia bacterium (assembly GCA_035650635.1). Lineage (GTDB taxonomy): Bacteria > Chloroflexota > Dehalococcoidia > SM23-28-2 > DASRHH01 > DASRHH01. The sequence goes on from DASRHH010000013.1 coordinate 11,624, forward strand.
GGCGTAGTCCCAGGCCAGCTTGAGCATACGGAAGCGCTCGACCGCGCGCTCGTCCTCGCCGACGAAGTACTTCCGGATGAACGTGCCCACTTCCGGATCGGCCAACTCTTTGGCGTTGGGCGACATGAGGATACCTGAGCCGGAAAGCTCGCGCACCAGCTGCAGGATCTGGGCGTGCCGGTCCACGACCATGATGCGGCCCGCCGTCACCTGAGTGGGATTGGGCGCCGCCATGCCAGACGGGGAGACGATGTGGTTGTGCTCCGCCGCCAGCGAGAGCGCCTTCAGGGCCTCCAGGTAGACCGCTACCTCCGCCATGGCCAGCTGCACCTCCGGCCGTGCCGCCGTGCCCAGATAGTCCGTCATGGCGCCCATAATCCCCAGTAGCACCTCCGTTTTCACGGTGGCGCGCGCCAGGATGTGCCAGAGCGCCCAGTTGATCATGTTGTAGAAGAGCCTGCCGTAGAACATCGGGTTCTCCACGTGCTCCTTGCGCACGTAGAAGATGCGGTCGCTGGGTACGAAGACGTCGTCGAAGGCGATGGTTGCGTCCATCTCGTCCCAGTAAGAGGCCAGCGGGTGGTCCTGGGGCTCGCGCGGCACCAGGGAGTTGCGGCAGATGATCTTGAGGCCCTTGGTGTTGACCGGCAGAGCGAAAAAGAGGACCTCGTCCGCGTTGATGCCGGGACGGCCTGGCGTCAGGCCGAGGAATTCGTTGGCGAAAGGGGATATGGTCGCAACGGCCTTGGCGCCGCGAATGACAATACCGTTCGGCTTCCACTCGACGATCTTCAGGTAATCGAGGTGCGTTGGGGGCAGCCCGCGATCGCGCGGTGGGTCGGCGAAGCCGTGCGTCTGCAGCAGGTCGTTCTCCGTCATGTAGGTGAACCAGTTGATGACGTTTTGCTCGAACTGCGGGTTCTCCTCACCGACAACGCCGTGGGCATCGTAGAGACCCATGTTGATGATCGCCTGATAGTCCGGCAGGCGCCCGGCAACGCCGCCGGACTTGCGCGCCCACCACTGCAGCAACTCCCGGCGCTTGCCCAGCTCCTCGGCATTCTTGGGGAAGGCGTAGCTGGCGCTGATCGGGTTGCCGGTGAGCGGCGAGGCGATGGTTAGCTTGTCACGATAGGCGGGGTCGTTCTGAAGGTCGTATATCTGCGCGAAGGTGCGAGCGCCCTCCGCCAGGCCGGGGTGTGTGGTGACGTCATCGACCTTCTCACCGGCCAGCCAGACCTGCCGGCCGTCTCGCAAGCTCTCGAGATATTCTGCGCCCGTTCGCAACGGCATCGCTACTTCCTCCCGCTGCGCCGCCCGTCTCCGCCGCGGGAAATGGCGGCGGCAAAAACTTAAGGCGGCTAAAAGTAGCCGTATGATAGCGACTGGTGCAGCCAAAAGGAAGAGGAGGGGCGTTTGCCCCTCCTCTTGATTGCTTCGCGGTTACGCTTAAGCCTTGACCTGAGCGTACTTCTTGCGCAGCTCCGCCCAGCCCTTGCCGTGGGCCTCAGCGGCCTGCTTCCAGGCGTCCGGAAGGTCATAGTAGGGGGCGCGAGACGGCCCGCACTTGACGAAGCCGGAGGCGTTGAAGCGCCACTTCTCAGCCTGCGCGTTGTAGAACGGAAAGCTGGCGAAGCCGTTCTCCGGGAAGAAGGAGGGGACGCTGCGGATGTCCTCGAACACCTCAGCGGCGCGCTTCTCGTCGTCCTTCCAGATGGCCTCCATCATGGCGACCCAGGGCTCCGGGCCCATGCCACCGGAGGAGGTGGACCACATGGCGTTGATGTTCGGCCGGCACATGCGCCAGGCCGGGTAGACGGAGGTCTCGCCGGGCATGAAGTTGATCTTGTGGCCTGCGACGCGGATGTCCTCCAGCAGATGCTCGATGCCGTAGGTCACCTTATTGGTGATGACGGTGCGGGCCTTCTTGGCCAGGCCGGCCCAGAACGGGACAGGGAAGTTGGACTTGAAGAACATGGCATTGGAGTAGACCATGATCGGCATGTCCGGCATCGCCTCGCCCAGGTCCGCGTAGAACTGGACAGAGTTCTCAAGGCTGGGAGTCTGCCAGAGCGGCAGGCCGAGGAACGCTCCGTCGCAGCCGACGTCCTTGGCGATCTTCATCTGGCGGATGACTTCCTTGGTGCCGAGGGCGGTGACGCCCGCGAAGACCGGCACGCGCTTCTTGGCTGCGTCGACCGCGGTGGCCCAGAACTTCTGCTTCTCATCGACCAGCAGCGCGGCGCACTCGCCGGTGGTGCCGTTGAGGCCAATCATGCCGCCGACACTACCCAGGCCCTGGATGATATTCTCGACCATGCGGGCGCTTTCGTCGAGGTCTACGGAATCCGTGTTGTCCCAGCCCTGAGCGCCTTCCTTGCAGGGCGTGGGCGGTAGCGCACAGATACCCTTGATGTCGTCTCTGGTGAGCATAAGCTACACTCCTTCCGATTTTTACCGAAGTTTCGCGGGTAGCATACGTCCCGCTGTAAACGGTGTCAACAAAGGTTTGCCTGACACGTCATACCGTACGACGACAGCGCCCGCCTTGCGCGTCTCAGCCAGCTATGCTAACTTTTTCCGACAAACGAAGCAACAGCCAGGGGAGGCGCAACTTGCTAATACCCAACCTCGTAGATGCGAGCAGCGGCATCGTCGACCGGCGGATTTTCGCCGACCGGGAGGTCTACGAGGCCGAGCTGGAGCTGATCTTTGGACGCTGCTGGCTCTTCCTGGCTCACGAGTCGCAGATCCCCAACCCCGGCGACTTCTTCACCACCTACATGGGCGAAGACCCGGTCATCGTCATCCGCGACAGCTCGGGCAAGGTCAACGCCTTCATCAACTCCTGTCGCCATCGCGGAATGAAGGTCTGCCGTGCCGACCAGGGCAACGCAGCCAGCTTCACCTGCGCCTACCACGGCTGGACCTACGGCAACGACGGAAAGCTCATCGGCGTGCCGAACTTCCAGGACGCCTACTTCGAGCAGCTGGACATGGAGCAGTGGGGCCTGGTGCCGGTAACGCAGGTGGACTCCTACAAGGGGCTGATCTTCGGCACATTCGACTCCTCGGCGCCCTCGCTTCCCGACTACCTGGGCGACATGAAGTTCTACCTCGATATCATGCTCGACCGCCAGGAAGGGGGCACGGAGGCCGTCCCCGGCCTGCACAAGTGGATCATGCCCTGCAACTGGAAGTTCGCCGCCGACAACTTCCAGGGGGACGGCTACCACGTTGGCACCAGCCACCTCTCGGCGATCAAGATCGGCTTCGGCGGCTCGAACCGCAACCAGGACCAGAGTCGCAACTTCACGGTCTACGCCGGCAATGGCCATGGCTGGGGTTGCGCCGTTAATCCAGTCGATGAGACGTCAACTCCAGAAGTTAACTGGATTCAGCGAATCCTGCCCTCCATGGAGGAGCGCCTGGGCCCAGACCGCGCCGGCAAGGTCTGGCCGATCCACGGCAGCATCTTCCCCAATCTCTCGCTGCTGACGACCAGCCGCACTATCCGGGTCTGGCACCCGCGCGGCCCCGATAAGATCGAGACCTGGTCCTGGTGCTTGGTTGACAAGGCGGCTGACCCGGAGATCAAGGAGCTGACCCGAGTCAACTATCTGCGTCGCTTCAGCCCCAGCGGCAGTTTCGAGCAAGACGACGGCGAGAACTGGCAATACTGCACCATCAACAGCGGTGGCGTCCAGACTCGCAAGTACCCCTTCAACTTCCAGATGGGCCTGGGCCATGAGCGCCGTGATGAGACCTTCCCCGGCAGGCTCTGCCACTCACCGAGTGAGTCCAATCAGCGCGGTTTCTACACCTACTGGGCGCGCATGATGCAGGGCCGCCCCTGGGCGGAGACGCTAGAACCGGCCGCAACCGTCTAGCCCCGGCGCGGGGCAGCTCTGCCGTCCAAGGAAGAGCGTCGCCTTGACGGCTTTTCGCAGGCTATGCTAGCTTCAACACTAAAGGTCTACTTTAGAGGAGGCCCTTGGTGGACGCTCGCGACCTGGTAGACATCAGCAACGGCACCGTCCAACGCCGCATTTTCTCCAACAGGGAGATCTACGAAGCCGAGCTTCAACTTGTCTTCGGGCGTTGCTGGCTTTACCTCTGCCACGAGTCGCAGATCCCCAACCCGGGCGACTTCTTCACCACCTACATGGGTGAAGACCCGGTCATCGTCATCCGCGACTCTTCCGGCAAGGTCAACGCCTTCATCAACTCCTGCCGCCATCGCGGCATGAAGGTCTGCCGCGCCGACCAGGGCAACGCCGCTTCGTTTACCTGCGCCTACCACGGCTGGACCTACGGCAACGATGGCAAGCTCATCGGCGTGCCGAATTTCCAGGACGCCTACTTCGAGCAGCTGGACATGGAGCAGTGGGGATTGGTGCCGGTGGCGCAGGTGGACGACTACAAGGGTCTGTTCTTTGGTACGTTCGACGCTTCGGCGCCTTCGCTGATCGATTATCTGGGCGACATGGCCTTCTACGTTGACGTGATGCTGGATCGCATCCCCGGCGGCACGGAGGTGATCCCGGGCATACACAAGTGGATCTTCCCCTGCAACTGGAAGTTCGCCAGCGACAACTTCCAGGGCGACGGCTACCACGTCGCCACGACTCACCTGTCAGGCATCAAGGTGGGGCTGGCGGGCTCGGTGCAGAGTAGGGACTTGAGCCAGAACTTCACCGTCTATGCGGGCAACGGCCACGGCTGGGGTTGCTCAGCTTACGCCGTGGATGAGACGTCGACTCCGGAGCTTAACGTGATCGAGCGCATCATGCCGGCCATGCAGAAGCACCTGGGGCCGGAGCGCGCCGGCAAGGTCTGGCCGGTGCACGGCAGCATCTTCCCCAATTTCTCGCTGTTGACGACCAGCCGCACCATCCGCGTCTGGCACCCGCGCGGCCCCAACAGTATGGAGGCCTGGGCCTGGTGCCTGGTGGACAAAGAGGCCGACCCTGACATCAAGGAAGCCACTCGCATCAACTACCTGCACCGCTTTAGCCCTTCCGGCCTTTTTGAACAGGACGACGGCGAGAACTGGCAGTACTGCACCATCAACAGCGCCGCCACCCAAATGCAAAACTATCCCTACAGCGTGCAGATGGGCCTTGGCCATGAGCGCCACAGCGAGAGCTTCCCCGGCACACTGGGCAACTGGCCCAGCGAGAACAACCAGCGCGGCTTCTACAGCTTCTGGTCCCGCATGATGGAGGGCCGCTCCTGGGCGGAGACGCTGGACAAGAGGACATACGCCTAGGGCGCTGCAGCACCTCGCGCAACGCCAGAGAAGCTAAGTGACCCTCGTCCTCAACGCCCACGACGTAGATCAGGCCATCAAGATGCCGGCGCTCATTGCGTCCATTGAGGACGGCCTGCGCGAGGATGCCCGCGGGCGCGCCAACGTACCGCAGCGGCTCAACGTCACCACCGATTCCGGCTGGCTGCGCGTCATGCCCGCCGTTCTCAACGAGAGCGGCATCATGGGCTTCAAAGCGTTTCAGATCATGGGCGGCCTGGGTGCCCGCTACCTCATCGCCTTATACGACGTGAAAGACGGCGTCCTACTAGCGCTCATGGATGCGTCCTACCTGACGGCCGCGCGCACCGGCGCCACCACCGGCATCGGCACCAAGCTGCTTTCCCGGGAGGACTCCCGTAAAGTCGGGCTCATCGGCTCCGGCCTGGAGGCGCGCACCAACCTGGAGGCGATCTGCACCGTGCGGGACATCCAGCTGGTACGCGTCTTCAGCACCACGCCGGAAAAGCGCGAGGCATTCGCGCGGGAGATGGCAGCGAAGCTCGAGACCGAGATTGTGCCGGTCGCGACGCCGCAGGAGGCCGTCGCCGAAGCGGATATCGTCATGGTCGCCACCAACACAGGTGGCCGGCCGGATCCCGTCGCCTTCCACGGCGAGTGGCTGCAGGCGGGCCAGCACGTCAGCTCCATGGGCTCGACGATGCCTCGGCAGCGTGAGCTGGACCCGGAAACGTTCGCTCGCGCCGAGCGCATTCTAGTCGACTCCAAGGCGCAGGTAGAAGAGGAGTCCGGCGACGTGCACGAGGCGATGAAGGCCGGCGTCTACGACAGCGATCGGGTCTACGAGCTGAAGCAGGCGCTGGTCGGCGAAGCGCCGCTGCGCAGCAGCGCCGGGCAGATCACGCTGTTCAAGTCCGTCGGCAACGCCATCCAGGACCTCGCCTCCGGCCTGGCCGTCTACCGCGAAGCGCAGCGCCTCTCGCTGGGCCAGGACATCGGCGACTTCATGGACTTAAAGACCGTTTAACGGCAAAATATACGCCAATCGCGGTATCGTTTCTTGGGGGAGTTGGGACATGCCTGATGCACGGACGATGGTCATCGTGGGGGCCAGCATGGTCGGCAGCAGCGCCGTGCGGGCACTGCGACAGCAAGAGGGCTTCGACGGCAAGATAATCCTTATCGGTGCCGAAAAGGAGCCGCCGTACGACAGGCCGCCACTCTCCAAGGAGTACCTCAAGGGCGACCAGACCCGCGAAAAGCTCGCGCTGCTGCCACCCAACTTCTACGAAGAGAACGACATCGAGCTGGTGCTAGGCGTGCGCGCTACCTCACTCGATCCTCAGGCCAAGAAGGTACAGCTGGACAACGGCCGCAGCATCGATTACGACGCGATCCTTCTCGGCACCGGCGGCAAGGTCAGGCGGGTCAACGTCCCCGGCGCGGACCTGGAGGGCGTCTACTACCTTCGCACCCTGGAAGACAGCGACGCCATCAAGGCGGAACTGCAGCCGGGCAAGCGTTGCGTCGTCATCGGTGCCGGGTTCATCGGCGCAGAGGTCGCGGCCACGGCGCGGATGAAGGGCCTGGAGGTCGCGATACTGGAGATGGCGCCGGTGCCGATGGGCCGCGCGCTGAGCGAGGACCTGGGCAACATCTACGCCGATATCCATCGCGAGCACGGCATCGACCTGCGCCTCAACGAGGCCATCGACCGCTTCGAGGGCGACTCGCGCGTGCGGCGGGTCGTCGGCAGCAACGGCAGCATCCTTGAGTGCGATTTCGTGGTCGTCGGCGTCGGCATCGAGCCGGACATCAGCCTGGTCGAGGCCACCGGCATCGAGACTGGCAACGGTATCGTCGTCGACGAGTACTGCGAGACCAATGCTCCGGGCGTCTACGCCGCCGGCGATGTCGCCAACTTCTTCAACGCTTTCCTGGGCGAGCGAACCCGTCTGGAGCACTGGAACAATGCGCTCTACCAGGGACCGGCCGCCGCCAAGAACATGATCGGCGGCCACGAGCCATTTATCGATGTGCCCTGGTTCTGGTCTGACCAGTACGATATCAACATGCAGCTGATCGGCCACCCGCGGAGCTGGGACAAGGTGGTCTTCCGCGGCAGCGTGGACGAGCGCAAGTTCACCGTCTTCTATCTCAAGGACGGCGGCCTGCAAGCGGCGCTGGCCGTCAACCGCGGCGGCGATATCCGGCCCTGCAAGGAGATCATTCGCGCCAAGGCCCCGGTGGATCCCCAGCAGCTGGAGGACGAAAGCGTCAACCTGCGCACCCTCATGCCCAAGGCCTAGCGGGCAGCAAGCGAAGGAGTCCAATCATGGGCTGGCTCGATGGTTACGTAACGATCGTTACCGGCGGCGGCGCCGGCATCGGCAGGGCCGTAGTGCGGCGATTCGTCGAGGAAGGCGCCAGGGTCGTGGTGCTGGAACGCGTCCCAGACCGCGTGGAGGAGCTGAAGCAGGAGCTGGGCAGCAACGGCTCCGCGGTGCAAGGCAGCAGCGCCGAGCTTGCCGATAACGAGAGAGTGGTGGCGGAGACGGTGAAAGCGTTCGGCAAGCTCGACGTGTTCGTCGGCAACGCCGCCATCTTCGACAGCATGACCACGCTCGTCGACCTGCCGCGCGAGACGATCGGCCAAGCCTTCGACGAGCTGTTCGCGGTCAACGTCAAGGGCTACCTGTTCGGCGCCAAGGCCGCCGTGGACGAGCTGCAGAAGACGGGCGGCTCCATCATCTACACCGTCTCCAACGCCGGCTTTTACCCGGCCGGCGGCGGCCCTCTCTATACGATGTCTAAGCACGCGGTCGTCGGCTTGATCCGCCAGCTGGCCTACGAGCTAGCGCCGACCATTCGCGTCAACGGCCTGGCGCCGGGCGGCACGCTGACCGACCTGCGCGGTCTGCAGGCGCTCGGCACCGCCGACCAGTCCAGCTACTCTCGCGTGGGGGCGGACGTGATGGAGCAAGCCCTACGTTCCGGCAACCCGCTGGAGCAGGCGGCGCACCCGGAGGACCACGCCGGCGGCTACGTCTACCTGGCCTCCAGGGAAAACTCCGTCGCGGTCACCGGCCACGTCGTCGAGAGCACCGGCGGCATCGGCGTGCGTGGCTTCACCAGGGGCATCCGGGCGACCCAGTCGCGCTGACCCCGCTTTCCGGCGCTGCCTCCAGCGGGGACGTCCTCCCTCCCTCTGGGAGGGAGTGAGAGGGAGGGGCCCTTGGAACACCACACGCGTTGACCCGGCTTTCCGGCGCTTGCTATCCTGAGGGCGCATGGCCCGCTTTTTCCGCCGCAAGCAAGTAGCCCCGGACCAGCCGGAGCAGACGCCGGGCCAGACGCCACCTGTAGCAGTCCCCGAAGCTCCCGTCGCCGACGCTAAAGGCGTCGAAGAGGCGGTCGAGCGTACTCGCCGCAGCTGGTTCTCCCGCATCGGCGGCATCTTCCAGCGCGGCGAGCTGGACGAGCAGCTCTGGGAGGAGCTGGAGGAGACGCTGATCGGCGCCGACACCGGCGTCGAGACGACGATGCGCATCCTCGACCGCCTGCGCGAGCGCGTCCGCAAGGAAGGCATCCGGGACGCGGCGGCCGCCCAGGAAGCGCTGAAGCAGGAGCTGATCGCCATCCTCGATCTTGGCCCGCCGAAGGGCAAGCTCTGGGACGGCGCCGCGCCCGCCACGCCGCCGCATCCGGCGATCATCCTAGTGGTCGGCGTCAACGGCACCGGCAAGACCACCAGCATCGGCAAGCTGGCCCACGGTTACGTCCGCCAAGGGAACAGGGTGCTCCTGGCCGCCGGCGACACCTTCCGCGCGGCCGCCATCGATCAGCTCAAGCACTGGGGCGAGCGCATCGGTGCGGACGTCGTGGCGCACCAGCAGGGCGCCGATCCGGGGGCTGTCGTCTTCGACGCGCTGACCGCGGCCGAAAAGCGCGACGCCGACATCCTCATCATCGATACCGCCGGCCGCCTGCACACCAAGGCCAACCTGATGGACGAGCTATCGAAGGTCAACCGCATCATCCAACGCAAGGACGAATCGGCTCCCCACGAGGTGCTGCTCGTCATCGACGCGACGACCGGCCAGAACGCACTGCCGCAGGCCAAGTACTTCACGGAGGCTGTCGGCGTGACGGCGATCCTCTTGTCCAAGCTCGATGGTACGGCCCGCGGCGGCGTCATCTTCGCCGTGACCGATCAGCTGGGCATCCCCGTGCGCTTTGTCGGCACCGGCGAGGCGCCGCAGGACCTGGCACCGTTCGACGCCCAGCGCTTCGTCGAGGCGCTGCTGGCTTAGTGGCGGGAACCAAAGTCCGGCGCGGCTCGTTCTTGTATTAAGGAAAGCGGCGGCACGGCCGTCATTGCGAAGATGAGTCAGCGGCGTTTAGAAACCCCCGGGCTCCCCGAGACAGAGCAGTTGGCGCCACCGGCGCCGGCGCCCGTGACAGCGGGCATCAGCGTCAGCCTGGAGGCCGTGCTCTGGGTCGCCGTCCTGGCGGCTGGCTTTGCGCTGCGCCTGGCCCGCCTGGACCACCTGCCGCTGACCCTCGGCGAGGCCAGCCGAGCTTTCGAAGCCTGGCGCGTCTCCAACGGCAGCGTTCCCGACGGCTGGTCCGGCGACCTGACGTCCGCGCTGACCTCGCACCTCTTCCGCGTCTTCCCTGACGGCGAGATAACGGCGCGCATTATCCCGGCTATCGCGGGAAGCGCGACGCTGCTATTGGTCTGGCCGCTGCGGCGCTACCTGGGAGCGGGCGCCGCCTTCCTGGCGGTCGCTTACCTGGCGTTTTCGCCGCTGGCGGTGCAGGCATCGCGCTCAGTGGGGCCGTTCAGCGCCGGCATTCTGCTCTCGCTGGCGTTGTTGACACTGCTGCTGGCCTACCTGGAGCGGCCGCGACCGGCCCTCGCGGGCGGACTCGGCCTGCTGGCCGGGCTGGCGGCCGGCAGTGATCCCGTTTCTGTGACAGCGCTCCTGGCCGGCGCGCTCTTCCTGGTGCTGGAGGCGGCCTGGTGGCGCAACCCGCAGGTCTACGAGGCCCGTGACGCGCTGCTATCGCGACCCGGTCAGTGGCTTCCAGCCATCGTTGCCTTCGTCGCCGCGATCGTCCTCAGCATCAGCCACTTTGGGACACATGTCGAGCGGTTGAGTCTGCCCGGCCTGCGACTGTGGACGGAGATGTTCAACCTGCCGCATGACTCCTGGCCCGGCTATTACGACTTCGGCCTGCTGGCTGGCTACGAGTTGCCAGCGCTCGGCTTCGGCACGGCCGCCGTCTTCGTCCTGCTGCGGCAACTACGCAGAGGGCCTGCGCTTTCGCCGCTGCAGCGGCTGCTCCTGGTCTGGACGGCGCTGGCTGCGCTGTTGCTCGCGCTGAGCTCCCGCCGGGAGAGCGGGCAGATCCTCATCCTGCTCGTGCCGTTGGTCCTCTTGACTGCGACCTGGCTGCAAGAGCTGCTAGACGGCCTGGACTGGCGAGTGCTCATCCGCTGGTGGCCCGCTGTCATCCTGGAGTTGGCGCTACTGACCTACGCCGCCATCGAGCTGGCGCTCTGGGCGCGTCCCGGCGGCGACCTCGGCGCAGCCGAAAAGCTCTCGCTGGTGGCGGCGCTGACCATCGCCGGGGCGCTGCCGCTGCTGCTGGTCATCTACTTCGGCCGACACCTGGCGACGGTGGGCCTGGTGACTGCGGCCCTGGTAGGCCTCAGCCTGATGCTGACCAGCGCTTTCGCCCTGGCGTTCTCCCACGGCAGCGACTTCGCTCGCGACTCCAACCCCCAGGCCGGTATCGCCCAACTGCATGACCGGCTGGCCCAGCTCTCCACGGAAAGGCAGTCGGCGGCGACGCTGGAGCCAGAGCTGGCGCGGCAGATTGGCTGGTACCTGCGAGACCTGCCGTTGCTATCTGGCAGCCCGCCTCCGGATAGCGGCATCTACGTCACGCCGGCCCAGGCGGCACCGCAGGGCGTGCCCGGCTTTCCGACCCTGGATGGGACGTATCGCGTCGTCGACATCTGGTATCCGGAGTCGCTAAAGGGGCAATCGCTCTGGCGCTGGTTCGCCTATCGCCAGTCGTTTGGCGCGCTGACGCCGGTCAGGGTGCAGGTCTACCTGCGATGAGCGACCTGACGCTGCCCTACCGCCGGCCAGGGGAGCGGCCGTTCAGCGGCCTCTTCGCAGTCCGGCTCAGCCTGGGCTGGGAGAAGGCCACTTACCTCTCGCTGATGCTGATCGGGGCTGGCTTCCGCTTCTGGGACCTGGGCTCGCGGGCCCTGCACCACGACGAAAGCCTGCACGCCTACTACGCCTGGAACCTCTACCAGAACGGCATCTACAACCACCTGCCGCTGATGCACGGCCCCTTCCAGTTCTTCGCGACGGCCTTCATCTACCTGCTGTTCGGCGCCAGCGATTACACGGCGCGCATCCTGCCGGCGATCTTCGGGACGCTGCTCATCGGCATGCCGTTCTTCCTGCGGGAGCGCCTCGGCCGCTGGGGGGCGCTGGCCACGGCGTTCTTCCTGGCCTTTTCGCCGACGATGCTCTACTACAGTCGCTTCGCCCGCAACGATATCTATATCGCCGTCTTCACGCTGGCGGTCGTTGCCTGCCTCTGGCACTACGTGGAGCAGCAAAAGCCGGTCTACCTGGTTGTGATGTCGTTCGTGCTGGCGCTGAGCTTCGCGACGCAGGAGAACACCTACCTCAACGTCGCCGTGCTGCTGCTCTTCCTCAACCTCTGGCTGGCGTTCGACTTCTGGCACCAGGTCAGGGAGTCGCTGCAGGTCGATGGCGCGGCCTCGGTCAGCGTCTTGATCGTGCTCTCCCTCACCTCGTGGGCAATCGTCGCGCTCTGGCCGTTCATCCGCGACTTCAGAGATAGCATCGGCCTGCGCCAGCGCCACCCGGTCACCGACGTGGTGCTGGTGTTAGGGACGCTGACGCTGCCCCAACTGGCGGCCGCAGTGCAGATACCGCTGGACCGTGCCGGCTTCGGTGACGCTGAGATGGCGAAGATAGTCTCGCATCACTTCCTGGGGTTCGGCACCGTCGACCGCGAGCAGATTATCGGCATCGCCTCGATCGCGATCCTGTCGGCGGCGGCCGGATTGGTCGGGCTGAGCTGGAACTGGCGCGTGTTCGCGCTCTGCGCGATCGCCTTCTACATCCCCTACGTCCTCCTGTTCACCAGCTTCTTCACCAACGGCGATGGCTTCTATTCCGGCAACTGGGGATCGCTGGACTACTGGATCGCTCAGCAGGACGTGCGGCGCGGCAGCCAACCGGACTACTACTACCTGGTGCTGCTGCCGGCCTATGAGCTGTTGCCGCTGCTCTTTGCCGGGCCGGCGCTACTCTACTATTGCCTGCGCGGCGGCCTCAAGTCATGGCTGCTGACGGCAGGCGTGGCCGTTTCGCTGCTGTTGTTCTTCGGTGGCGACAGCCTCCATTCTAGCCTGGGCGAAGGCAACGTTGGCTTGCTGCTGCCGCTGATCGCACTCGCGCTCTTCGCGGCGATCGAGGGCACTCTGTTCGAGAAGTTCCTGGCGTTCTGGCTCGCCGCTGGCCTGGTCGCCTACTCGGCTGCCGGCGAGAAGATGCCCTGGGTCTCCGTGCATACAACATTGCCCGTGCTGCTGCTGGCCGGCTACACGATCGAGAAGCTGTGCCGACGCGTAATCGAGCTCGATCTGCCAGAGCGGCTGCTCGCTTTGAGGGGGCCGCTCCTGGCGTTGGTCGTGGGGGCTGGGGCCGTCGCCTTCGCGGCCTACGGCCCAGACGGCGATAGCTGGCTGGGTGTGCGTATAGCCATTTTTGCCGCACCGGTCGCGGCAATCCTCGTCGCCTTCACTGTTGGGGCAGCAGCGCGCCGCCTGCCCCAACATGCCCTGCTGTCACTGACAGCGTTGGGGGCCGGCGGACTGCTGATCATCACGCTGCACGCGGGAGTCACGGCATCCTACGTCAACGGCGACGTCCCGCGCGAGATGCTGATTTACACCCAGACCTCGCCGGAGGTGCCGGACCTCATGGACCGCATCGAGCGGGAGAGCCAGGCGTCAGGGCTCGGCCTCAGCCTGCCTATCGTCGTCGATAACACTTACGCCTGGCCGTGGTACTGGTACCTGCGCAACTACACAAACGTTCAGTACGTCAGCATCAGCTCCACCTATGAGCCGCCGGCCAACTCCATCGTCCTGTTGGCGTCGAGCAACGCCGATATGATGAGGCCGCGGCTGTCCCAGTACGACACGCCGGTGCCGTTCGCGCTGCGCTGGTGGTTTCCGGAGGGGCAGAACATCGGCGGGCCTGGCTACCGGGACATTCAGCGCAAGAACGTTCTGGCCGGCATCAAGGACTTCGGCGGCGACCTGCTTAACACTGACACCTGGCAGACTTGGTGGCGCTACCTGGCTTACCATCAGCCGAAGGGCCCCGGCCTCCAGTACACGGGCGAGAGGGCCCGCTGTGCCGAGTGCGGCTCCGCCGACTCGATTGCCTACTTCCCGTTGAGCTACGGCGCCGCCGCAGTGACGGGCCTGCCAGCCCGCGAGACATCGGCCGCCAAGACGTTGGTGCAGGCGGCGGGCTTCGGCCAGGAGGGAGGAGGGCCCGGCCAGTTCTCGCGCTCTGCCGGCCTGGCTGCGGACGCGGCCGGCGACCTTTACGTCGCGGACGCCGGCAACAACCGCATCCAGAAGCTGAGCGCAGACGGCAGGTTCCTGGCACAGAGCTTGCCGGACCTGGGGCTCAACCAGCCGAACGGGGTCGCGCTCGACGCGCAGGGCAACGTCTACGTCGCTGATACCTGGAACCATCGCATCGTCAAGCTCGATCCGCAGCTCAAGCTGCTCGCTAGCTGGGGCGGCCCGGCGAATAGCCTGGAGAGCAACGAGCCGGGCCGGCTCTGGGGGCCGCGCGACCTCACTGTCGATGGCGCCGGCAACGTCTGGGTAGCGGACACGGGCACCGCCCGCATCCAGAAGTTCGACGCCAACGGCAACCTCTTGGCGGTCTACGGCGGCCACGGCGACACCCAGGGCCGCTTCGAGGAGCCCGCCAGCATAGCCATCGCCGCCAACGGAGACATCCTGGTGGCCGATTACGGTAACGCTCGCATCCAGCGATTCTCCCCGCAGTTCGCCCCGCTCAGCGCCTACCCGATACCGGCCTGGAAACTACGCGACACGCTGGCCCGGCCCTACCTGCGCTTGCTTGCCGATGGCCGGATCGTGGCGACCTCGATGAAACAGCCGCAACTGGAGATCCTCAAGGCCGACGGCACGATCGACGGCATCTACTACCCAGATCCGCCGCCTGCGCTGACGGCCGGCGTTGTGCAACAGGGCGGCTCCATCTACGTCATGGATAACGGAGCAAATGCGGTCAGGAGCTATGCGCTGCCGCCGCCCGCCTGAGACCGCCAGGAGGCTTAATGACAGAAGATAAGCTAGGATGTACTAGTTGAGCGATGCCAAATCACCCCTGCAAGGCGGCGGGAGCCCCGGCATGAACATGTCCATGCTACGGAGTCGCAAACTGTGGCTGGGCGCCGTAGGGACGGTGCTCTTCCTCGGCCTTTTCTTCGCCCGGACGGACTTCGGCGATCTGGGCCACGCCCTCGCTCACGCCAACTACTGGTGGGTCATCCCGGGCATCGCCATCTGGTTCCTCGCCGCCTGGTTCCGCGCCATTCGCTGGCGGGTGCTGCTGGCACACCTGGCCGACCTGAGCACCCGTTCCCTCTACCCGATCGTCATCATCGGTTACATGGCGAATAACCTGCTGCCGGCGCGCACCGGCGAGCTGGTGCGCGCCTACGTCCTGGGCGAGCGCCACCCGGTCAGCAAGATGGCGACGCTGGGTACCATCACCGTCGAGCGCCTGCTCGACGGCTTCGTGCTGGTGATCATGCTGGCGAGCGTCGGCGCCTTCGTCGGACTCGATAGCTCCCTGCGCATTCTGGTGATCGTGACCGCGGTCGTCATCTCGCTGGGGCTGATCGTCCTGCTCTGGGCGACCTCTCAGAAGCACCGGGCGGACCGGCTGGTGAACCTGCTGCTCAGGGTCGTGCCCGGCAAGTTCCAGGCGAGCGCCCGCGAGCTGGCTGACGCCTTCCTGGAGGGGATGCGCAGCCTGCAGAGCCCGACTGCCATGGCGTCCGTGCTGGCAGCCACGGTGATAGCCTGGCTGCTGGAAGCCACGATGTACTACTTCGTCGGCCTCTCTTTCGACCTGGGCGAGCCCTTCACTACCTACCTGCTGGTCACCGGCGCGGCCAACCTGGCGATCACGGTGCCCTCCACCTCCGGCGGCGTCGGGCCCTTCGAGCTGGCGACCCGCGAGACGCTGACCTCGCTCGGCGTGGCTTCCGGCACGGCTTCCGCTTACGCTATCGCATTGCACGGCTTCCTGCTTTTGCCGGTGATCGCGGCGGGGCTGATCTGCCTCTGGGCCATCAATCTCTCGCTGGTGCGGGTAGCCAAAGCCCCGGCGTCCGTCGGCGGGCCGGCCGCCCTCAAGGCCGCCGAATGAAGATCGGCGTTATCGGCGGCGGCGTGGCCGGCCTGACCGCCGCCTACCGGCTGCTTCAGGCCGGCCACGAAGTCCACATCTACGAGGCCGCGCCTGGCTGGGGCGGCCTCGTCCGTACCTTTGAAGTCGGCGGCACGCCACTGGAGTGCTTCTATCACCACATCTTCAGCACGGACACGCTGGTTGTCAGCATGATGGAGGAGATGGGCCAGGCCGACCGCCTGACCTGGCGGGACTCCAAGGTCGGCATCTTCAGCGGCGGCCACATCTACAACTTCGTGACGCCGCTGGACTTGCTGCGCTTCAAGCCAGTCGGCCTGGCGGATCGCCTACGCCTGGGCGCCATGGGCGTCTACCTGCGCCGGCAGAAGGACGGCACGGAACGCTACTCCACAATTACCGCCAAGGACTGGATTATCCGCTTCGCTGGTCGCAAGAACTGGGACGTGGTCTGGGAGCCGCTCTTCCGCGGCAAATACGGCGACATGGCGGGCCAGGTGGTGATGACCTGGCTCTGGAAT